>JACPVN010000136.1 GCA_016191715.1 Ignavibacteriota bacterium
AACAACTTCTCGGTCGTCCGGTGTTTCTCAAACTCTTTGTCAAGGTCAGGAAAAATTGGAGAGAGGATGATAATTGGCTGAAAAGACTTGGATATACAGAATAAGTATTTACAGCAAACTATTGGAAATGAACTATGCCTGAACTACAACCATTCAAAGCAATTCTTTACAACACAAAAAAGATTAACCTTTCTGATGTTGTCGCTCCGCCGTATGATGTTATTTCACAACAACACCAGCACGACCTTTACAACCGGAACGCGTACAACATCGTCAGGTTAATTCTTGGAAAGGAAGAAAACCGGTACACATCTGCATCTCACTTTTTCAATCGTTGGAGGGAAGAAAATATTCTTTCCGACGATGATGAGCCCGCTGTATATGTTCTGACTCAAACTTACATGTTGTCTGATGGTAAGCAGGTTACGAGGCGTGGATTTATTGCCGCATGTCGTCTAGAAGAACTTGGCAAGGGTTCCATTTTCCCACATGAGAAAACACTTTCCAAACCAAAAGAAGACCGGCTCAAACTTTTCAATGCAACAGAGACGATGTTCAGTCAAATCTTTTCCATCTATAGCGATTCAAAATTTACATTGAACGATGCTCTCTACTCTACCACTTCTACTCATGCGCACCTCGAAGTGGAATTTGAGAATGTCCTGAACAGAGTTTGGAAGTTAACCGAAACGGACAGTCTTCGTAAAGTATCAGAATACTTCCGTTCAAGTAAAGTTATGATTGCCGACGGGCATCATCGCTACGAAACTGCAGTTGCGTACATGAAATCGAAAAAGGAATCAAACCCCGCGCATACAGGAAACGAAGCGTATAATTTTGTTCCGATGTTCTTTACCAACATGAACGACCCCGGACTTGTCATACTTCCTACACATCGTATCGTTCACAGTCTAAAAGATTTCGATATCAGCGCTTTTATGCAAAAGTTAGAACAATATTTCCATGTCACGATTTATTCAAACCAAAATCAGATTTTAAGAAACCTTCCGTTAAGAAAACATAACTTCGGGATGATACTTCCAACAGCATTAGGTTTCATTCTCCTTGAATTGAAATCAACTTCAATCCTCCATGAATTTCAGATACCACCCGTTGTCGCCAATCTCGATGTGACGATCCTTCACACGTTAATCATGAAACACATTCTTGGAATTACACCCGAAGCACAGGAGCAAAAATTAAATCTTGATTACGAAAAAGATTCTCAGCAAGCAATTGATGCGGTGCGGGATGGTCGCGCGCAAATCGCTTTCATTCTCAACCCTACTCCCATCGTACAAGTGAAAGAAGTCGCTGAAGCGGGATTTGTACTACCGCAAAAGTCAACATATTTTTTTCCAAAACTTCTCTCCGGACTTGTCAATTACTCTTTCGTTGATGAACAATAACAAATGCGTGGATTAAAGGAAAACCTGAGAAATGGAATTTTGGAGCCGCATATAACTGATTGTATTACTCCAAGATTCCAACAATCCATTAATCCTACTCATTGAAATATGAGTTTTAGATCTGAAAAGTTCTTGATAATTGCCGGTTACACACTTGTCTCTCTGATTTGGGGCTCTACCTGGCTCGGAATAAAAATCGGATTGGAAAGCGTACCGCCGTTTTTTGGCGTTGCACTCAGGTTCTCTGTTGCGCTAGCAATACTCACCGTCATATTTCTATTTCAAAAGCAACACCTGCCGCTTACGAGGAAGGATATACTTTTGTATATCCAACTCGGTGTTTGCTCATACAGTTTACCGTTCGCGCTTGTGTATTGGGGCGAGCAATATATTCCATCAAGTCTTGCTTCAATATTGTTTGCATTTTATCCATTTGTGGTTGTATTATTTTCGCATTTCATTCTTCACGGAGAAGCAATCAACATCTACAAAATTCTCGGCATTACCTCCGGCTTCATCGGCTTATTGTTGATTTTCGGAACCGACTTCGATTTGAGTAAAGCAAACTCCCATGGAATGCTTGCTGTTATCGGCAGTGTAATACTGCAAGGCATTTCACTCGTTTTAGTGAAACGACACGGTAAACATATTCCCCCTGTTGCAATGAATGTAGGAGGGATGCTCGTTGGTTTACCGATTATGTTTGCTATCGCCGTTGCAGTCGAGTCATTCTCTGCTGTTCGTTTTGATGCGAAGGGAATACTTTCAATTCTTTATCTCGGCACATTCGGAACGGTAGTTACATTCGTTATTTACTATTGGCTGTTAAAACGGATGCAGGCGTTGTTTCTGTCATTCATTTCCTTTATTACTCCAATCCTTGCTGTCATTTTCGGCAAACTTGTCCTTGATGAATCTCTCTCACCAAATATATTCTCAGGAGCCATATTAGTGCTTGGCGGAATAGTGATAGCGAACGGAAAAGACATTCTTTCAACCTTCAAAAATCGATGAAATGAGATGATGGAGTATTTGAGTATTTTTGAAAATCATAACTCAATTACACTGTTATTTTCATTGGTACTGTTCCTCATCGAGACAAAGAATGCAGATTGTTTTTTACCTCCGCCAATAGATACACGAGCATGAGAATTCTCTTCTTCATATTCGCAATTATATTGTTCGCTTGTAAAGAAGAACCAAAGCCAAACTCGACAACTCAGGGAGAATATTCTCCAACTCATGACCCGTATTTTGTACAAACAATAGACACCGTTTCAACAAAAGGACCACAGAGCATCACACGCAATGTGTTGCAAGATAAAAACGGGAATCTTTGGTTTGCTACCTGGGAGGGTATTCTATGTTACGATGGCAAACGATTTACAAATGTTACTCTGCTTAAGGGTCTGATACATTTTCATGTCTTTTCTCTCCTTGAAGATAACGACGGATATCTTTGGTTCGGAACAATTGGAGGAGGCGTGTACAAGTACGACGGTAAAACATTTACACTTTTTACAACAAAAAATGGTCTTTCAAACAATATCATTACGTGCATGATGGAAGAAAAAAGCGGCAACATCTGGTTCGGCACTGAACATGGGGCAAGCCGCTACGATGGCAAATCGTTTACCAATTTCACAACAGAAGATGGCCTTAGCAGTAATTCTGTTAACACCATTGTACAGGATAAGTATGGGAGAATTTGGCTCGGTACACGTGTTGGTATCAGTTACTATGATGGAGGTTCCTTTACCGATATTGAAAACCTAGACGACTTATCTTTTTATAATGTTCGGTCAATCATTGAGGATAAAACAGGAAACATTTGGATTGGGAGTCAGGACGGATTCTGGTCTCACGAACCTTCGACTTCGCTTATGACAATGCGAAAGCCGTTGCAAAAAATTTCTTCGTTATTTACCGGTTTCATTTTTGAAGACAAGAATGGAGACCTGTGGTTAAGTCAAGAGGATGGGAAGGAAATGGCTTTGTTCCGTTATAAGGGCAACGCCTTCACAAAAATAACATCGTCGGGTCAGGTTTTTGGCATTACTGAAGATAGAACAGGGAAGATATGGTTCGGTACTGAGAGGGGTGTTTACTGTTATGATGGAAAGTCCGTCATGGATTTTCATTAAAACAATCCAAAACAGTAATAATTATCTGTGTGTTACAATTCATCAGTAGTTGACGTTTTACCGGTATCGTATGTATTTGAAATGAAGAACTAAAGCCGATAATGGTAGCAAGAGTTTTCAGATTCAGGAAAATATCCGAGCGATGGAAAGCGACTTTCACCATTTGCGATCACTCCTACAACTCCATAACCCCAAATCTCCATTACTGCATTATTCGAATGAGAGATATTTGATTGAACCTACCAATGACTTATATTTACGGCACATGAAAATACAAACATTATAGGGTAACTTCCATGAAGTCATTTCTTCGCTTATTTATTTTTGCATCAATTCTTTTCATTCTTTCTTCTTGCACAACAGAACTTCCTAAAGTACGTGTATCAAACCAACGCACGGAAATTATTGATGTCCAACTGAAACGGTCCGGAGGTAGTACTTACAACATAAATGATGTCGTCGGATTCAGCTCGACTGGCTATATTGAAGTTGAAAGAAACGTCTACGAGGTGGATGTAAAAATAGAAGAGAATGCTAAATCTGCCTCTACATTCTTTGTCGCCGAAGAAGATAAAACGTATACAATAGTTTTATCTTCTACGAATCCTCCAATTGTGACTGTAACAAAACCTTAACCAATGAAATGTAGTGCCCTGGAGTTTCCTCGGGTGTCAAGGTCCACACCGTGACACGAATACGGAGGTCACGGAATGGTCCGTGACCTCCCAGTAAATCCCGTGAATTATTCAATGAAAAATGAACTCTACTCGATCATAGATTTCCCGAAATCCCGAATAGGGACGATTTAACAAGGGCGTCATGGACCATTCCATGACGCTACCAAATAAGCGAAAGAAGTATGGGAAGAAGATATAGAACCTCACTCAATGAAGAGACACATTTTTTCGTTACAACAACAGTCGTAGAGTTTACTCGGGTGTTTGGTCAACACGAGCTCTGCGATTTACTCGTTCATAACATCAAGCATTATCAAGAGAAATATAAATTTGAAGTTCTCGGATATGTCATCATGCCTTCACACTTTCACTGGATTGTAGAACTTGAGCCATCAAATGGAACAATCTCCGATATTATGAGAGACATCAAGAAGTATTCTGCATGGGATATTATGGAGTGGATAGAGAAGACTGGGAATGAATCGTTGCGGGATTTATTCTACGACAACGCAAAACCCTTTCCCGGACAGAAAAGGAAATTCTGGATGCATCGGTTTGATGATGAGGTTATCAGAAATACAGAGATGTTGAAAGTGAAGTTGGAGTATATTCATAATAATCCTTTGAAAGCAGGGTTGGTTGGGGAACAGTCGGATTATAAATACTCGAGCGCGAGGAATTATTATTTAGGTGACCATTCGGTTCTTTATGTGAAGACTGATTGGTACTGATTGGGTTTAGGTCACGGAATGGTCCGTGACCTCCCTGTCTAAAAGATTCAAATGAAAGAGAGTTGGAAAAAGACTATTCCAGTTCCGGTGGAAGTTTTTTCAGAAACTTCATTTGCGTAAACATCCTCGGGTGTCACGGTCCACACCGTGACACGAATGCGAAGTCACGGAATGGTCAGTGACCTCCATGTCTCAATAGTCAGTGTTCTCCCAGCAATTACGTCATGGAGTGGTCCATGACGTCCCAGTAATTGTTTTTTTTCTTCTTTTGATTATCTCCTAATTCTCTCCTATATTCTTCCTGTCAATTTTGCTTATGGATTACAAGAATAAAACAGTTCTCATAACCGGTGGAACAGGCGCGTTAGGGCATGTTGTTGCCGAGCGGTTTACTGCCGCCGGAGCAAATGTCTCCTCTTCGTATTTGTTCGAGAGCGAGTTAAAGCGGCTTACTGAGTCGTTTCAGAAATCAGCCTATGTAGTTCGTGCGGATGTCTCGGATGATGAAGATGTGGCTGTCCTTTTCAAACAGGTAGGAAAGAAATTCGGAAGGGTGGATATTCTCATCAATATTGTCGGCGGCTTCCTTCCTAAGAC
>JACPVN010000152.1 GCA_016191715.1 Ignavibacteriota bacterium
ATGATCGGATTGAAATGCTCGAACACATTTAGTTCAGTAAACAATGTATCCCGCGCATTCAAATCGTAATGATAACGACCGCCCCAGCGGAATGTTTTTTCATCTTCGATGATTTGCAATCCTTCTGTATCAACATGGCGTTCTTCCAGAAATTCGATGGCGCTTTTTGGTAAATCACCACCTACAACTCCTACCATTCGAATCGGTTCAAGAAAATAACTTGCCGCGGTGGAAATATATGTTGCTGAACCGCCGAGTGCATCCTTCACATTACCGAAAGGCGTTTCAACAGTATCTAATGCTAAGGAACCTACTACTAATAAACTCACAATATCAATTCAAAAATAAAAAGTAAAAAGTAAAAATGTTATTTGTTATCTGATGTATAATGACAAATGACCATTGACGAATGACAAAGTACCAAGTACCAAGTACGAAGTACAATCAATTACTTCCATGTGCAGGCGCTTCAGGCTTAGGCATTGGCTTGCGTGGAAACTTCTCGTCACGCATTGCCGCGTTGTATGCAAACGCCGCCATAAGAACCGATGCTTGTTTCAAATCTTCTGCCTGAGCGCGCTCAAACACGTCCATCGTCGAGTGGTGCGTTCGTGAACTGTATTCAATTTCATCCTGAATGAATTGGAAGCCGGGAAGTAAAATGCCATCGAACGATTGATGGTCGGTGCCGCCTGTGTTGCGGACGGTAATTGTTGATGCACCCATGCTTTCAAACGGCTTCAACCACGAACGGAAGATTGGGCGTGTCGCTTCGTTCCCTTGCATGTAAATGCCCCGAACTTTTCCTGTTCCGTTATCATTATTAAAATAAGCAGAAAACTTTTCTGCATCGGGCTTGTAATTGTATGTTGGAGTTGAATTCGGTTCTGTCCCATCAACACGTTCACCGAAATGCGCTTTCACATATTCACGAGAGCCAATCAATCCTTGTTCTTCTCCGCCCCACAAACCGATACGGATTGTTCTTCGCGGTTTCAATCCAAGTGTTTTCAGAATACGCATCGCTTCCATGCAGACAGAAGAACCGGTTGCATTATCTGTTGCACCTGTTCCTCCTTGCCACGAATCGAAGTGCGCGCCAATCATCACAATCTCATCTTTTAAATCCGTTCCGGGAATTTCAGCAATAATGTTGTAGCCCGAATCTTCTTTTGCCATTGCGACTTCTAAGTTCAACTCCAACTTTGGCTTCTCTCCTTTTTGAATCATCCGAACAAGACGATTGTAATGCTCAATCCCAACGGAAAACTGTGGAAGGATTTTTGGAGCTTTCGGGTCTTGCGCTCCTACTCGTTTTGTAAATGGAGTATCGGGGTGCGCAGTGACACTTGCATTCTGCACAAAAATATTTCCGCCATCTCCACGACTTGCAGTCAGGATTCCGAGTGCGCCTTCCTTCTCACACATTTCCATTTTATGAAAATCAACTAACGCGCGTTTCTTCTGTTCCGGCGTCATCTCGAATTGTCTCCGACCGCCGCGTCCGCGTTGTTGCATATCAGCATTTGCCATTTGCAATAATGTTGAATCCTCCACACGAGTACCTTCCGGTTCGAAGTGCGCTTTCACTTCTCGCGCATCATTCAATAGAATATATTTCCCTTTCAACTTTCCTTTGTAGGTATCGAGTGCGCTATCGGTTGTTGCATTGAGATACAGCAACTCACCCGTTACGGCTCCCTTTGTTCCGGGCGACCATGCTTTCGGAAATGAAATCAACGGAAAGTTTTGCGCGGCAATCACGTTTGCAGAATACTTCTTCAATGACCACGGCTTTCCGGTCGGCGTCCACGATTCGATATGAACATCATTCAAATCCATCGCGCTCAATCTCTGCTTTGCCCACTCTGCGGCGCGCATGTAACCGGGAGAATACGTCAGGCGCGGTCCATAGACATCGGTAAGATAGCTCATGAACTCCATCACGAGCGAGCGATTCATTCCTTCATCTTTTATTTGTGCGATGGCAGTTGAATCATATTTTTCCTGCGCAGAAAGTTGAGCAAGTGTAAGAAACGATACAACGAAGAGGAGAGAGAAAAAGTAGAAACGTTTCATAAGATTGATTAAGTTGTTGAGAATAAATTATGAAGTTGATGGCCAATGATCTACCATAAAC
>JACPVN010000153.1 GCA_016191715.1 Ignavibacteriota bacterium
TGACACTGACAGAATTATTCTTTGCAATGAATTGAATGTTGAACGGTCCGTTGATGTTGAACGCCGACGCGATCGTTTTTGCAATGGCACGGATTTGCCGCATCGTTTCGAGATATGTTCTCTGAGCGGGAAAGACGAGTGTAGCATCGCCCGAATGAACGCCCGCATTTTCCACATGTTCGGAAATCGCATAGACGACGACGTTACCATGCTGTGCAACGCCATCAAACTCAATCTCTTTCGCGTTCTCCATAAACTTGCTGATAACAGTCGGATGCTCGGACGATAAATCGGTAGCGCGTTTGAGGAAGCGAAATAATTCAGCATCGGTAGAAGCGACTGCCATCGCCGCTCCGCTCAACACATACGAAGGGCGAATCAACACAGGATATCCGACTCGATGCGCAAATGCTTTTGCATCTTCCAGTGTTGTCACTTCAGTCCATTCCGGTTGAGCGATGTTAAGCGAATCAAGCAGAGAAGAAAATTTGTGTCTGTCTTCTGCGCGGTCAATATCACTTGCAATCGTTCCGAGAATTTTCACACCTGCTTTTTGAAGCGGCAACGCGAGCGTGTTAGGGATTTGTCCTCCCATCGAAACAACCACACCAAGCGGATTCAACTTATGTACAATTTCAAGAACGGTCTCCAAACTTATTTCATCAAAGATGAGTTTATCGAACTCATCGTAATCCGTACTGACTGTTTCGGGATTGTAGTTCAGCATCACCGCGCTGTGACCAAGTTCGCGCAACGTCATCCCCGCGTTCACGCAACACCAATCGAACTCGACACTGCTGCCTATGCGGTACACTCCGGAACCGAGAATCAGTACAGGTTGCTGTAAAGCATGCGGATGAGCGATACTCCATTTCTCCATCTCTCCATCACTCCGATGAGCATGGGTGCGCGGGTGAGCGGGCGCGGGGGAGAATTGTATGTCGTCGTGTGAAGTGTTGTAAGTGAGATAAAGATAATTCGTTTTCGCGGGATACTCGGCGGCGAGCGTATCTATCTGACGGAATGACGGATGAATTTCAAACTTGTGGCGACGTTGTCGGATGGTTTCTTCTTTTGATTCTGTCGCAAGGGCGATTTGTTTATCGGAGAAGCCCGCACCTTTGGCTTTGCGGAGAAGTGGCTCGCTTAATGTTTTTTGTTTTGTTCGTTCAAGTTCCCGTTCGATTTCAACAACGTGATTGATTTTATGAAGGAAGAATTTATCAATGTGTGAAAGTTGTTGAATACGGTCAACAGAAATTCCTGACTTCATCGCCTGCACGACAGCGAAGATGCGTTCTTCTGTCGGCTCACGAAGTTCCCGTTCAACGTGGGTGGATTGAAAGTTTGAATTACCAACCAAACCATTCGCTCCGATGTCGAGCATCCTCAATCCTTTCTGCATTGCTTCTTCAACCGTCCGACCGATTGCCATTACTTCGCCGACCGACTTCATCGAAGAACCGATGCGGCGGGAAACGAGACGGAATTTTCTCAAATCCCATCGCGGAATTTTCACCACAACATAATCCAGCGCCGGCTCGAAGAATGCTGTGGTTGATTTTGTTACCTTGTTCGGCAAATCAAACAAACCATAGCCGAGTGAGAGTTTCGCCGCAACAAATGCAAGCGGATAGCCGGTCGCTTTCGATGCAAGAGCGGAACTGCGCGAGAGCCGGGCGTTCACTTCAATGACGCGGTACTCTTCCGATGTCGGACTGAACGCGTACTGAATATTACACTCACCGACAATTCCGAGATGACGAATCGTTCGGATAGCAATCTCTCGCAACATGTGGTATTCGCGGTTCGTCAGCGTTTGACTCGGTGCAACGACGATACTTTCGCCGGTATGAATTCCCATCGGGTCAACATTTTCCATGTTGCAAACGGTGATGCAGTTATCGAATTTGTCCCGCACAACTTCATACTCAATTTCCTTCCATCCTTCTAAATATTCTTCAACGAGAATTTGACTTGTGTGCGAGAGCGCCTTCATGGCAATTTTCATCAATTGCTTTTTGTTTCGGCACACGCCGGAGCCAAGTCCGCCGAGAGCATACGCAATGCGAATAATGACCGGAAAACCAAGTTCCTCAGCCACCTGTACAACTTCATCAATTGAGGAAACCGCTTTACTGCGGCACGTCGTTACTCCAATCTCATCGAGCCGTTTGTTGAACAACTCACGATCTTCCGTATCTATGATGGTGGAAACCTGAGTGCCAAGAACTTTGACGTTGTACTTTTTCAATACACCGCTTTTGTAGAGAGCGATACCTGTGTTGAGCGCTGTTTGTCCGCCGAAGCCGAGCAAAATTCCATCCGGTTTTTCTTTTACGATGACTTGCTCAACGAAATGCGGATTGACAGGAAGAAAGTACACTTCGTCCGCAAGATGTTCCGACGTTTGAATCGTCGCGATGTTCGGATTGACGAGTACCGTTTTAATTCCTTCTTCCTTCAGCGCTTTGATTGCCTGACTTCCCGAATAATCAAATTCTCCCGCTTCACCAATTTTGAGAGCAGCGCTTCCAAGGATAAGCACTTTATTTACAGATGTGCTCATGCTACCGATATATTTCCTCTTGTTGGGTTTGTAAAACCGATGAATCGGTTCAAAGGATTATCTGTTATAATTAGCCCCCAGATTAATCTGGGGGCTATAATTGTGAAATGAATGTGAAACCGTTTCAACGGTTTGGAGAGCATTACTAAATAATAAATCATCGTTTCAACATGGTTACAAATTTGTCAAACAGAAATTCAGTGTCAACCGGTCCCGGCGTTGCTTCGGGATGGAACTGAACACTGAAAAATTTTCCCGACCTGTGGAGCATTCCTTCGTTTGTTCCGTCATTGAGATTGGTAAAGAGCGGCTTCCAATCTTTTGGAAGAGTTTTTTCATCAACCGCGAAGCCATGATTTTGCGACGTAACAAAACACTTATTTGTTCCGACTTCTCTCACCGGCTGATTCTGACTTCGATGTCCGTACTTTAATTTGTACGTGTTCGCACCCGTCGCAAGAGCAAGTAACTGATGACCAAGACAAATTCCGAAAATGGGTTTGTCTCGTTTGATTGCCTTGCGGAGTTGCTTGATAGTCTCTTCACACATCTTCGGGTCGCCGGGTCCGTTGGAGATGAACAAGCCGTCATACTCAAGAGAATCAAGATTGGTATTCCATGGAACCCGAAGCACTTCGATTTTTCGTTTGAAGAACGAGCGAATAATGTTGTGTTTGCATCCGCAATCAACCAACACGACGCGATGTTTTCCTTTACCGAGCAATTGCGGTTCACGCGTGCTGACTTCCGCAACAAGATTTCTCTGATTCGGGTCGGCAATTTCAACGTCATCATTATCGAAAACTATTTTGCCGAGCATCGTTCCTTCTTCGCGCAGTTTTTGTGTGAGTGTGCGTGTATCAATTCCGGATAAAGCAGGAACGCGATGTTCAATCAACCAATCCGACAAACTTTGTTCTGCGTTCCAATGGCTGTGTTCGTGTGAATAATCAGCAACAATCAATCCGCTAATTCGGATTTTTTCCGATTCAAAATTTTGGCTGATGTTGTTGATGATGTTGTTGGAAGGAACTCCGTAGTTCCCAATGAGAGGATAGGTGAGCGTGAGGATTTGTCCTGTGTAGGATGGGTCGGTCAGCGATTCGGGATAGCCGACCATTCCTGTGTTGAACACAACTTCGCCCGCTACGGACTTTTCATAACCGAAAGAATTTCCAACAAAGAGAGTTCCATCTTCTAAAATAAGTTTTGCCTGATTCTGTTTTCGTATTGTCATGCCTGTTTGATTGATGAGCCGAATCTTTAGAGAATGCTCATTGATGAAAGAACTTCTCGCAATGCGGATACTGTTTCAGTTACATGCTGTTCTTGTATGATAAGCGGTGGGAGAAAACGCAAGACGGTTTGTGCTGTGCAGTTGATGAGGATACGTTTTTCTCGCATCGCCGTCACGATTGGTTCTCCATCGAACGTAAGTTCAACTCCGAGCATTAAGCCAATGCCGCGAACTTCTTTAATGAGAGAAGGAAATTCACCTTTCATTTTGAGTAATTCAGATTTGAAGTGCGCTCCAACTGTGTCTGCGTTTGTCATCATTCCGTTTTCAAATATCTCACGCAAAGTCCCCAAGCCCGCCGCGCACGCAACCGGATTTCCGCCGAATGTTGTTCCGTGAACTCCGGGGGTAAATATCTCTGCAACTTTTTCGTTTCCGAGAATTGCGCCGAGCGGAAGTCCGCCGCCTAAGGGTTTTGCAACAACGACTACATCGGGTTGAATGTCGTAATGTTGGAATGAAAATACTCTTCCGGTTCGTCCTAATCCCGCTTGTATTTCATCAGCAATAACTAGAAAGTTGAACTTCTCTTGCAACAGTTTAAGTTCGTTGACAAACGCTTGCGTTGCAGGACGAACGCCCCCTTCGCCTTGAATGAATTCAAGAATTACAGCAAGAGTTGTTTCTGTAACGGTTGCTCGAAGTTGTTCTCCATTGTTGAATTCAATGGAAGTACAGTTTTGCAGGAACGGTTCGTATCCGTTCTTGTATTTCTCGTTATCCATGAGTGAGAGCGCGCCGAACGTTCTTCCGTGAAATGCATTGGAGAACGAAACGATTTCCGTTTTACCTTTTGATGAACCCCATTTGCGGGAAAGTTTCATCGCTCCTTCAATTGCTTCCGTTCCGCTGTTCGAGAAAAATACTTTTGGGTAGCCGGAGAGTTTTGTAAGAACTTCTGCAAGTTGAATCTGCGGCTCCTGAAGAAAATAGTTTGAGAGATGAAGATATTTACCACTTTGCTCGTGTATTGCTTTAATTATTTTCGGATGAGAATAGCCAAGTGCGTTAACTCCAAGACCGGCAAATATATCAAGGTAACGAGTTCCATCTTTTGTAAAGAGATACACGCCTTCGCCCCGTTCAATATTGAGCGGAAAGCGTTTGTAAGTGTGGAAGAAAACTTCCGATTCTCGTTCGATGAAGTTCATTGGATGTGTGTTCCTACGCTATGGGTATAAAAAAACCTGACAGTAATGTCAGGCGAAAATGATTGGGAACAAGAGACGACAGATTGAGGCTTGAATTTGTGAGCCCGCAACGAGGCGAATTTATAGAGCAATTTCTTGTTCATGATGGCTCAAATATACAAAAAATATTCAAATTCATAATAACGGGGCGACTTTTATTATCACCCAAAAATGGTGTCGTTTTTGTTCTCGTCGTAGATCTACTGAAAAGAGTTGCAAGATAATCAAACAATCGCTTGTATCATTATCATACAGTGTGTATATTTGATGCGAACGAAAGGATGATACAATGAGTAGTTTTTATTTGAAACTTGGGAAAAAAATCAAAGAACTTCGCGAGCAGTCGGGAATAAGTCAGGAGAAACTTGCCGCAAAACTTGAAATTCCGCGTCCGGCAATTTCACAAATAGAACGGGGCGAGCGCACGGTAACCGCCGATGAACTATTCAAGTTGTCCGAAATTTTTCACATTCCCGTTGATGGGTTGTTGAATGTACGCAAGGAGCCGGAAGTTGTTTTCAGTGATGCGGAGGAAAAATCGTCGCGCAAAGTTCAGAACCCGTCCCTTCGTATTCACGTCCCGCAAAAAAACTTAAACAAATTCAGGGAGGTACTGCTCTACATTTTAGATAAGGTCGGTTCGAAGCCGAACATTGGCGAGACTGTAATTTACAAGTTGCTCTATTTTATGGATTTCGATTACTACGAGAAATATGAAGAACAACTTATCGGCGCGCAATACATGAAGAACCGGTACGGCCCGACACCGGTCGAGTTTCGCAAGGTGGTGGAGAAGATGATGGAGGCGAACGAGATTGAAAAAGTGAAAAGCAACTACTTCCAGTATCCTCAAACCAAGTATCTTCCGCTGAGAAAACCGAACTTGAAGAAATTGACTGCGCAGGAAGTTGAATTGATAGAGGACGTTTTGCATCGCATCGCTGATAAGAATGCACAGGAGATTAGCGACTATTCACACCACGATGTGCCGTGGCGGACAGCAAACGATGGTAGTATCATAGAGTACGAATCGGTGTTTTACCGGACGCCGCCGTACTCGGTAAGGGAGTACGCGGGAGATGTTTCATAGCATAACGAGACTTCCTGAATTTGAGAAGGACCTGAAACGATTGTTAAAACGCTTTCGCACGCTCGACGACGACCTTGACGTTTTTCTCCGCATCGCTCTTGTTGATTACCATAAAAACGGAGTTGACAACGGCGGCATCGTTCGCATAGCAGACCTCGGCATTGAAACTCCAAGTATTTACAAAGCGAGAAAGTTTGCCTGTCGTTCTCTCAAAGGAAAAGGTGTTCACTCCGGCATGAGAGTAATTTATGCGTACTTTGACAATGAAGACAGGATTGAGTTGATGGAGATTTATTACAAGGGGGATAGGGCGGGAGAAAATAAACAGCGTATTTTGAAATATCATGCTCTGTTACACCGATAATAACTTTTCCTCTTTAGATGCTTGTTCGATTATCCGCTTATTCGTTGTTAAAAGGTAAAAATTTTCTTCAAAGGAATAAAAATCAGAATCGTTGCTAAACACACAATGTTGTTCTGGCTTACACGACATCATAACACTGAAAAGAAGATGGTCACCAAAATCTACTTGGCTACCTCGAAAATTTTGTATAAGATTTTCTATAGGAATTCCTAACTGATAAGGTGGAAACACTTTTACAAAAAGCTTGTTGAACAATTTTAATTGAAGATCCCAACCATTCATGAACTCAATATTACTTTCACGTAATTTTTTGAATTGCTCGGTTGTATAATTGATCTTTTCTCCGGTATGCATTTTGTAGAAGAAGCCGACCTGAATGTGTTTGAAGTATTCAAGCGCAACACTTATTGTCGAAAAACTTATCAGGGAGAAAGATTTTAATCTACGAACAACTTCCGTTACCTGTTCGTTCTCTGTAGCATATTTTGAATCGAGTGAACGACCGAATGGATCTTTATATGCTATCACAATATTCGTATCAACAAAAAAGGCTTCAGTTGGAAGCCTTTTTTTCTCACGCACACTTTTTAGTGCGTCAATAACTATTGCCATTGGTTCTATACCGGTAATCGAGATGAATAATATTCTTCGGGATTAATGCCTTGCCCTAATAACGATCGTCGGGTTTGAGCATTATCCAATGCCAATTCAACATCGTTCATGTCGTCTCCATCAAGTCCGAGAATTGTAAGTTTCTGATGAAAGGAATTTATATCCCATCCCAACTGAATACACAGTTGACCGAACGCATGATTGAGAAACGCGCTTGAAAGGAATTCATATCCCGAAAAGTCAACAGTAATTGTTTGGTGCGATTGTAATGATTTCCGGATTGTCTCTGCTAACGTAGCGCCCTTTTCAGGGGCTAATAAACATGGACTGCCAATCAAAGAAATAACATGAATGATATTCATTTGTGTTCGCTTATTAGTGAATAAAGATAATTATCATAGACGACACGGATATTAACTAATGTTCCGTCAATGGAGTTTCGAAGAGCATGAACTGAAGGTTCTTCATGACCGTTTTTGCTAAAGTAACCGTTTCCTGATGCTATTTGAAATATTCCGCCGTTCACTGTAATAAATTTTCTTAAAAGATGCAAACCCAACCCGGAAGACTCGCTTAGCGGGCGTGTGGAATGACCTTTTTCTATCGCCCACACGATACAATCTGAATCTGTTGATATCTGAGGGAGAGCTCCGTGTTGTTTTACCACCATGGGGATTCCATGCCCGGAATCATAAAATGCTATCTCGACATATCCCATTTGGGGATAAAATTGTCCGCAAGCGCTTACTCCAAATTCCCCTTCTCCGTGAAGAATTCCGTTATGAACAATTTCCCAAAGATTTTCAACTATTTCTTTCTTTAATTTTTTTTCAAGTTTGGGAAGAAAGTGCAGAACATCGTTTGTGATCCATAGAACAACATTACTCTCAATCTCTAA
>JACPVN010000154.1 GCA_016191715.1 Ignavibacteriota bacterium
ATAACAGCCTCTTCACAGCAAATCATCTTTATTCGGGAGTTACTACAATGAAAAAATTCCTCTCTTAGTATCATCACAAAGAGAGGAGCAATCATGAACCAACTATTTTTCATTTCTCAAAAGTGAAGCCCTCCAAACTCCTCCCTTTCATAACTGATAAGGTACAAACTCACATTGTTCTGTTAGAAAAATCTACAACATAATAGTGCATTATTTTTTGCAATTATAGGAAAACCAAGAAACGTGGTAAATCTTGGGATGGCATAATCATTGCCATAATATCAATCAGTTAGATGCAGATTGAATAGACAATGAGTATAAGAATACGAACAAAGAAGAAAGAAGAAGCGAAGAGGACGATTGTGTTATACAGTCCCGACATAGATTTGTGCCTCAGTCTTCGGATGTTGTTTCAGGAACAGTACAATATCGTAACAACGACGGAACCGGAAATAATGATGATGATGGTGAAAAGTTTCAAGCCGGAGTTGGTAATCGTTGATGCGCCACCGACTGAACGTATGAGATTTCGCTTTGCACAAATGCGGAAAGAAGACCCGCATGTACGCATTATGATTTTCTATGCCTCCTTTTTTGATAATCCCCGACTGCACGATTTTATCCGCCAATCGGTGGATGCCGCTTTTTCCAAACCGATTGATTTAACCGAAGTAACGAAACAAATCAATGAGTTTACCATGAATCCCCATTGAGCGCTTACTATCAATCCTTTGTTCTCAGTAATCATCAATGTCGCTCCATATTTCCGAGGATAGCAATGCACGTAAGTGACCCTATCGAAATTCTCATCAAGGAACATGAAGAAGGAACACACTATCTTCAACAACTTCATATTGCCTCGATGTATATCAGTCAATCCGGTTTTTCGTTTGATGCCTTCATGAAATTGGGCGAAGCCATCCGGTTTATTGATAACGAACTGCGCACACACAACGAGAAAGAGGAGCAATATTTATTTCCGTTACTCGAACGTCATGTTGGAAACCCGGTGCGCACGATGCTTGAAGAACACCGTGAATTGTGGAAACTCTTTGCACGAATCCGGCAATGTGTGGAAGATATTGAAGAAGGGAGAATTTACGCAACGACAGTGAAGGAATTAGTCGTTGCGTCCGACCAATTGTATGAACTGCTTTTGAATCACATCAACAAAGAAAATGAAGTGCTGTTCCCGATGGCGAAGGCGATGCTGACACAGGAAGAATACGAACAATTGAAGGAATCTCTTCTCGGAGTATCAATCAGAACTGCGGGGTAAGTTTTTTATTGCAATCATTATTCATAATCGAACACGAATCCAATGTATCCAATCATCCATAAGGAATTTCTTGCCCCGACGTTGGGCAAGTTTATTATCAAAGCGCCATTCATCGCGCGCAAGCGTCAACCGGGGAATTTTGTTATTCTCCGGGTTGAAGAAACAGGCGAACGCATTCCGCTGACGCTTGTTGATAGTGACCCGGCGAACGGAACCATCACGCTGATTGTTCAGGCAATCGGAAAGACAACGAAATTATTGCTTACAAAAAAAGCGGGTGATGTGTTGACCGATGTTGCCGGTCCGCTTGGTTCGCCAACACCGATTGAAAATCATGGCGCGGTTGCTTGTGTCGGCGGGGGTGTCGGAACGGCTGAACTTCTACCGATTACACGAGCATTGAAGCAGGCAGGAAATGTCGTTTATTCAATTGTCGGCGCAAGGAACAAAGAGCTGATCATCCTCGAAAAGGACATGTATGAAATCTCTGACCGATTATTCGTAACGACGGATGACGGAACGTATGGAAGAAAAGGATTCGTTACCGACCAACTAAAGGATTTGATTGAAGGCGGATTGGGAATCAAAGCGGTGTATGCAATCGGTCCGCTACCGATGATGAAAGCAGTTGCCAATCTTACAAAAAATTATGGTGTTCACACACTCGTCAGTTTAAATGCAATCATGGTTGACGGAACCGGAATGTGCGGCGGTTGCCGCGTAACGATTGACGGACAAATGAAATTCGCCTGCGTTGACGGACCGGAGTTCGACGCTCATAAAGTTGATTTTGATGAATTGATTATGAGAAACAGAACGTACGTAGATTTGGAAAAAATTTCCATTGAACGATTTGAGCAAGAACAGGTAAAGTTGCAGGAGGCATTGTCATGAACTACGTGAATCCCATGAAGCCATCGGAACGGATGAAACTGCCTCGTCAACATTCGATTGAACAAGATGCAGAAATACGTTCTCACAACTTCAAAGAAGTTTCCTACGGTGTGAATGAAGCACTTGCAATGCAGGAAGTTCAGCGTTGTCTCGAATGTAAAGACCCGGTCTGCATATCCGGTTGTCCTGTCAGCATTGACATCAAGAGTTTCATTCAATACATCCTGAAAAAAGATTTTGTCGGAGCGGTGAACAAGATTCGAGAATCAAATTATCTTCCGGCAATTTGCGGGCGTGTCTGCCCGCAGGAATCGCAGTGCGAAGAAATCTGCACGCTCGGCAAGAAGCATGAGCCGGTTGCCATCGGCAAACTTGAACGTTTTGTTGCAGATTATGAAATGCAACACAACTTGTTTGTTCCGCCTGTGATTAAAGAAAGCCGCGAGGAAAAAGTTGCCATCGTCGGTTCCGGTCCTTCGGGATTGACCTGTGCGGCAGAACTTGCAAAACTGGGTTACAAAGTAACAGTGTTTGAAGCGCTTCATGCTGTCGGCGGAGTTCTGCGCTACGGAATTCCGGAGTTTCGTTTGCCTCGAAATATTCTCGACATGGAAGCGGAACGCATCAAAGCGCTCGGCGTGGAAATCATCACCAACTTCCTCGTTGGCAGAACGGCGACGATTGATGAACTGTTCGATGAGTGGGGATTCAAAGCGGTGTTTCTGGGAACGGGCGCAGGCACGCCGACGTTCATGGGAATCCCCGGAGAAAGTTTGAGCGGAGTGTACTCGGCAAATGAATTTCTCACCCGCGTCAATTTGATGAAGGCATACGACTTTCCAAATTACGACACCCCGATTAAATACGGGAAAGCGGTTGCTGTCATCGGTGGCGGCAATACGGCGATGGATGCCGTGCGAACATCGAAACGGCTTGGTGCGGAAAAAGCATATTTGATTTACCGCCGTTCGCGGAAAGAAATGCCCGCACGTGAGGAAGAAATTCATCACGCGGAAGAAGAGGGAATTGAATTTGTTCTCCTCACGAATCCTATTCGTATTGTTTCCGATGTAAATAATTGGGTGAGCGGAATCGAATGTCAGAGGATGGAACTTGGTGAGCCGGATGAATCGGGTCGCCGCAAACCTGTACCGGTGAAAGGTTCAGAGTATATCATTCCTGTTCAAACGGTGATTGAAGCAATCGGGCAGAAACCGAATCCTATTATCCAGCAAACAACGCAGGGATTGGATGTCAGTAAACGCGGAACGGTTGTCGTGAACGAAGTTCAGGCAACGAGCCGTGAAGGAATTTTCGCCGGCGGAGATTTAGCGCGCGGCGGTGCCACAGTCATCCTTGCTATGCGCGACGGGAAAACAGCGGCGTCAGCAATTCATGAGTACCTTCTTTCCAAACACAACGGAAAAAAGCAGGCAATTCCTGAACCGTTTGCAGAACTCACGGTCGCCTGACGATTGGTGGTAAGCTGAATGTCATCAATGCACTCAGTTCTTATCATCAACCCCGGTTCCACTTCGACGAAAGTGGCAATCGCTGAGAATGAACGTCTCGTTAAGTGTGAAACGTTTCGTCATTCGACGGAACAATTACAACCGTTCTCTCATGTATGGGAACAATTTAGATTTCGATTGGAAACTTGCAAAAAATGGACAGCAGAACATGTGCATATGTGTTCTGCTGTTGTCGCGATTGGAGGGTTGCTTCGGCCATTACATGGCGGTGTGTATCGCGTCAATCAAAAAATGCTTGAAGATGCGCGCTCGAATTTTCAGGGAGAACACGCCTCGAATCTCGGATGCGCGCTTGCTTTCGAGATTGCAACATCGTATAACATTCCTGCCTTTGTCGTGGACCCGGTTTCGGTGGATGAGTTTGAACCGCTTGCATATTACTCCGGTCATGCCTGCATCAAGCGACGAAGTCTTTCACACGCGCTCAACATTCACGCCGCCGCACGCCGCGCATCGGAACAACTGAACATCCCGCTGAGTCAATCGTCATTTGTTATTGCTCATTTGGGTGGTGGAATTTCCATCGCTCCCGTTCGCAAAGGAAAAATAATTGATGTGAATGATGCATCGAGCGACGGACCGTTTTCGCCGGAACGAACCGGCGGGCTTCCGCTTCAACCGTTTATCTCGTTGTTGTATTCTCAGCAATTTTCGGAAGCGGAAGTCCGGCAACTTGTGATGGGAAAAGGGGGATTGGTTTCCTATCTCGGAACAAACTCGGTCGTTGAAGCCGTACAACGCGCACGCGCCGGTGATGCGACGGCAATTGAGGCATTACAGGCGATGGCATATCAAATAGCAAAAGAAATCGGTGCGATGGCTACCGTGCTAAACGGGAATGTGAACGCGATTGTTCTTACAGGTGGCATTGCAACTTCTGAATTAGTTACCGTGTGGATTGAAGAACGTGTGAAATTTGTCGCGCCTGTCATCATCTTGCCGGGCGAAGACGAAATGCAAGCGCTTGCACTTGGTGTGTTACGTGCGCTTCGTGGTGAAGAAAAAATATTGGAGTATTAGCATGATAAAAAATTTCGACCAACTACTTGAACAAGCATTAACAATCAAAGGAAAACGCGTTGCTGTTGTTTTTCCCAATAATGACGAAACATTTTCCGCTATTGAAGATGCCCGGAAACTGAATCTGACAGAGTTCCTTCTTGTTGGCGATGAAGCAATCATCCGCAAAAATATTTCCGAAGAATCGTGGACAGGAATTGAAATCATTCATCAACCCGATATGATGAAGGCGTTGCACCATTCGATTGAGTTGATGAGTCAAAGCAAAGCAGACATTTTGATGAAGGGTGGCGTTGATACCTCCACGATGATGAAGGCTGTGTTGAGTAATGATGCCGGAATGAAAACGGGACGGCTACTTTCCGATATTTTCATTTTGGAATTTCCGCAACGGCTTCAGCATAAATTTGTCATGATTACCGACGGAGGCATGACGCTCGCTCCTGATTTGAAAAATAAAATTGAATTGATTAACAATGCAGTGGAAGTTGCCCACGCACTCGGAAACAACGAGCCGAAAGTTGCCGTCCTTTCCGCTACTGAATTTGTTCTGCCGAATCTCCAATCCACGCTTGACGCCGCGGCGCTCTCGAAGATGAACGAGCGAGGGCAAATTAAAGGATGTATTGTGGACGGACCGTTTGCATTAGACAATGCACTTTCCGAAGAAGCCGCGGAAGAGAAACACCTTACATCGCCGGTTGCAGGAAAAGCGGAAATCCTTATCGCGGCAAATATTGAATCGGCAAATAGTTTGGCAAAAAGCACGACGTACTTTGCAGGGCTTCGTCTCGCGCATGTTATCGTCGGCGCCCGCGTCCCGATTCTTATTCCTTCGCGGGCAGACAAGTGTGATGCGAAACTGCTTTCTATTGCTCTTGGAGTATTGATGAGCGAGTATTACTCGAAAAACTTCTTGTAGCCGTGGACTTCATGTCTGCGGTACTGAATTAAAACCGCAACCATAAAGGTTGCGGCTACACTTTTTCGGGCAAGGTTGCATTGATTCCATAAACCTGCTATATTCAGGCAATCAATCTTGTCAATCTTCGCGGGCAATCATCAGCTCGCCTGTTCTTACTTCAACCATAAAACCTGAAACCTGAACGTCTGTTTAGTTCTCGGACATGCTGTAACGTCTTTTTTCCGTCATTAATATTTTTCTTTATCACTAACAAAGGAGTAATGTCATGACTGCAACCGCTGTTATTAATCATCGCGAATTATATCGCCTGCCATGGACTCTTCCCGACAATGCCATCTCGTGGTTAGAGCCCACCTCCGCGTGCAATCTCGCATGCGACGGATGTTACAGGGAAAATGTAAAAGATAGTCACAAGCCGCTTGAGGTTGTCAGGATGGAGTTGGAATTGTTCAAACGATTGCGGAACGCAGACGGAATTTCCATTGCCGGCGGCGACCCGCTCATGCACCCGCAGATTGTTGATATCGTGCGGACTGTTGCCGAGATGGATCTCAAACCAATCATCAACACGAACGGGAACGCGTTGACGAATGAACTGCTTCGTGAATTGAAACAAGCGGGAGTATATGGTTTCACGTTTCATGTGGATAGTAAACAGGGACGACCAAAGTGGAAAAATAAAAACGAAATCGAGTTGAACGAATTGCGTTTGCAGTATGCGGAGATGCTTGCAGAGGTTGGAGGAATTTCCTGCGCGTTTAACTCCACTGTGTATGAAGATACGCTTGAATGTGTTCCCGAACTTGTGGATTGGGCGGCGAAGCATATTGATATTGTGCAGGTGATGGTATTCATTCTCTACCGTGCCGCCGTGCCAAACCTTCCGTTCGATTGGTACGCAGGCGGAAAAAAGATTGACATGGGTCCGCTTGTGTATTCGTACATCGAGCAGAAGAAAGTGGATTTGAAAGCGCCGGAAATTGTTGCCAAAATCCGTGAGCGGTTTCCGGAGTTCACACCGTGCGCGTATCTCAACGGAACGGAAAAAGCGGATTCGTTCAAATGGCTACTTTCGGGAAGAATCGGAACGCGGGAAAAAATTTTCGGTTATGTCGGTCCGAAGTTTCTCGAAATTATGCAGACATTTCATCATCTTTTCAAAGGAAGATACCTTGCATACGCGAAGCCGCAATTAACACGGCTCGGAAAATCCATGTTGTTGCTCTTCCCGATTGATAAAGCAGTCAGGAAAATCTTCAAACAGTATTCTGCCTCCGTGATGGTTGACCCGTTCAGCCTCTTCAAGCGATTGCATTATCAATCTGTAATGATTATTCAGCCGGTGGACTTCATGCCGGGCGGCGGACAAAACATGTGCGACGGTTGTCCCGACATCACTATCTACAATGGAGAACTTGTCTGGTCGTGCCGTATGGAAGAGTTAAAGCATTTCGGTTGTTGGGTGAGAACGGTGCCGAAGGATGGTGTTGAAATAACAGTGTAAGTGTGAGAATTTTGGATTATGACATTCCTAACACTACATTGTTTGCGTTGGTGAAGGATATGATAAAAAAGTACCGCAATTTACCATTCGTATTTCTCTTTGCTCTATACTTTCTTTCTTGTCAAGAAGAAACAATAGAAACTATACCCGTTTCCGGTGGACCTGAAATTATTTATTGGATGACAGGTGGTATTGCAGGGATAACAGATACTGTAATATTTGTTGACTCAAATGGAGTTGCCACAAGCAGGTCAGGGTATCCAAAAGTTCAACGTGCATTAACACATCATGAGTATCAATCAATCATTTCTTTATTTGACGGCTTTGATGCTTTTTCGGATTCGTTTTTTCCGATTCATAGTGTATGTGCCGACGAATTCATTCATCATTTAGTATTACGGAAAGAATCATCCCCAAAAAAGGTTTGGATTGATGGATGTGCTTTGGATGAAGACTCAGTGATACCGGATGTTGCAAGACTAGGGAACATTCTTCGAGTTTTGCGGAACCTATCTGACACTATTTATAAAGAGGATAATCCATGGAAGGGAGTCACCGTTCGATATACAACTAACAAAAGTGTATATCTTTTGAATGAACCAATTCAACTTCATATTCTTATCGTGAATCCAACAGATGTTGTGAGAACACTTTATTTTCGCACTGAACAAAAGTTTACTTTTAATGTACGCTCTACAACACCACCTGAGTTATATTTTCGTTATCCAAGTTTAGACATGGTTGATACAACGAAGCCTTCACAAATAGTTCTTCCGCCAAAGACACAGTATGAAATTCAACATAAATGGGAGTATGCAGTTGATACATCGTTAACCCTTACCCATGGAAAGTATAACATGTATATTCATCTTTTGGCTCGGCGGTTTAGAACCGAATTTCAACAAAGAGAACCAATAATGTTTGAAATAACCGAATAATAAATCAAACAGTTACTTGAAAATAATTAGCACCTCCCCCATCCGACAACTCCGACTCGGTTTTTCATTACGATAACCCCGGTATTCGCATCCACTACCTCACCGATAATGACTCCCTCTTTTCCAAAATGATGGTCTGGAAACGTCGTTTGGTAATCTTCCCCTCATTTCGTACTTTGCCATGCGTATGCAACATATATTTCTCACGGTGTACGCCCGATGAAGTGGTTTGAACGATACCTTCTTGGTTTTCTGCCTCCGCATCTTTATCTCCGCACTTCCAACTCCCATCTCCAATCGTAAATTCGGTCAATGTTTTCATCGTTCTTAAAAATTTTATTGATTGTACCGTTTATTGTGGTGATGTCCATTATTACTACTGTCGTCGTCGTCCTGACACGAAGTCCGATTGTATTTGATTCTCTTGTACGATTTTTTTATTCAGGAATTTTGGTGTTGAGCAGTGTAAAAGTGAAAGTCGTTGGACTCGAAGGTTTTGACGCTTCTCGAAACTACATCTACGTAGCCAACCATTCGAGTTACTACGACATCCCTTCGGTCATGACCGGTATTCCGGATAAGTTCATTCGCATCATGTACAAAAAAGAATTACAGAAAATTCCGGTTTTCGGTTGGGCGATGAAGTGGACACGATTTTATATCCCCATCAACCGCGGGCGTGGAATGGAAGCACAGCAAAGTTTGGAGAAAGCAATCGAACGAATTAAAAATGGGGAATCGGTTCTGCTGTTTGCCGAAGGAACACGGACAACCGACGGGAATCTTCAGCAGTTCAAGCGCGGCGCGTTTAATATCGCCGTGAAATCCGGAATTCCCGTTGTACCGGTTACCATCAATGGTAGTTACCGCATCATGCCGAAAGGTTCGTTGCAGATTCGTTCGGGAGAAATTACATTAGTCGTCGGTAAACCGATTCTACCACCGGCGGAAAACGGAAAATCATCCGAACTTCAACTGATGGAAGAAGTTCATCAATCACTCTCTAAAAATTTTATCGCTCAATAATATGTCAGTTACTATTAAAGAAGTCGAGCATGTTGCGAACCTTGCGCGACTCGAATTCACAGATGATGAAAAAGAAACATTCACCCACCAACTCAATGACATTCTTTCGTACATGGAGAAATTGAACGAACTTGACACCTCGAATGTCGAGCCGCTCTCGCACGTCATCGAACTACAAAATGTTTTCCGTGATGATACTGTTAAACAATCTCCTCCTCGGGATGAGATGCTGAAGAACGCACCATCGAAGAATGAGAAGTTTTTTAAAGTTCCGAAGGTTATTAAGTGATATGCGATATGCGGGCATTGTCAATTGTCATTAGTCAATCGTCATTGGTTTGTTCTTTGTGTTGAATTACGTAACTCATGAAACTGAAATTGAAACGATAAACTACAAACCATAAACAAAAAACTTTCAACCGACAACCACGAACCAACAACCGTCAACTAAAAAAACATGAAACCGGAAACCAAAACGAATGTTCTCGGAGTAATTCCGGCAAGGTACGCTTCCGTCCGTCTGCCAGCGAAGCCGCTTGTGGATTTGTGCGGCAAGACGATGGTTCAGCGAGTCTATGAACAGGCGAAGAAAGCATCGTTGGTGACAAGAGTGATTGTTGCAACTGATTGTGAAGCGATTGTTCAAGTCGTGAAAGCATTCGGCGGTGAAGTGATGCTGACTTCTCCTGAATTGCGTTCGGGAAGTGACCGCGTTGCGGCGGTTGCGCGTGAAATTGATGCCGACATCATTGTGAATATTCAGGGAGACGAGCCACTTATTGAGCCGGAAATGATTGACCAAGGAGTTCGTCCATTGATTCAAGATTCAACAATTCAAGTCGGAACGTTAGTGAGAACCATTGAAATCGCCGATGAGGTACTCAATCCGAACATTGTCAAAGTTGTACTGGATGAAAATAACTTTGCGCTCTATTTTTCCCGCTCGCCGATTCCGTATCTTCGGGAAAGCGTGACAATGGAGGAGTGGCACAAGCGGCATCAATATTACAAGCATATCGGACTGTATGTATTCAGGAAAGATTTTCTGCTTGAATTTTCTTCATGGCAGGAATCGCAACTTGAACGGGCTGAAAAACTTGAGCAATTACGGATATTGGAACACGGTGTCCGCATCAAAGCGGCTGTAACAGAGTATGACAGCATCCCGGTTGACACAGCCGAAGATGCGGAACGGGTTCGTTTGATTATCAATCAATAGGAAAAACTATGAACAATACTGAACAAAAGGAAACTATCTGGCAAGCATTACGACAAATGTTTGCACGCGGTCTCGTGGTGATGATTCCCGTCGTCATCACGTTTTGGGTGCTTCGTTTTCTGTTTGAAACGGTGGACGGAATCATGGGACCGATTTACTATGAAATCCTCGGAAGAAAAATTCTCGGACTCGGCTTCATCACCATGATTGTGCTGATTTTAATCATCGGCGCGTTGTCCGGCAATCTGCTTGCACGAACATTCTTCCGTCTCTTTGAAAAAATTCTCTCATCCATTCCTGTTGCCCGCTCTATTTACAGTTCGATGAAAGATTTGATGGGCGCGTTTCAAATCGGCGGGAAGGGACAATCGTTTCGCGGCGTTGTCATGGTCGAGTATCCGCGGGAAGGAATGTTCACGATTGGATTCATGACGAACGAACATGAAGTGAAACGCACGGAAGTAGCGGAACAGATGGCGAGCGTCTATATTCCCAATCCGCCGAACCCGACTTCTGGTGTGATGGTGCTGGTTCCGGTGGCAAACGTTCAAACATTGGATATGAGTGTTGAAGAAGGATTGAAACTTGTGCTTTCAGGTGGAATAGTTACATCGGGGACACTCATTACTAAGTAAATCCCAATCTGTTTCTGCATGACATTGTAAATCCTAACATCGAATTCCTAAATTCAAAACTCAAAATCCTAATTAAAACATTAAGCAACAAGAAAATGTTTTGACCATGAGACTTTCGAATTTATTTAGGATTTAGAAATTAGGATTTCGAATTTTACCGAACTTACAAATGCATTTGACTCACAAAAAGATATTATGGCAAAGGATAAAGTAAAATATATTTTCATTACCGGCGGAGTTGTTTCTTCCTTAGGAAAGGGAATTGCCGCCGCTTCGATTGGGTTGCTATTAAAATCACGCGGGCTTCGTGTGACGATTCAAAAGTTTGACCCGTACATCAACGTTGACCCCGGAACGATGAATCCGTTTCAGCACGGAGAAGTGTATGTAACCGATGACGGCGCGGAAACCGACCTCGACCTCGGACATTACGAACGCTTCTTAGACGAGAACATGTCGAAGGCGAACAACACAACGACGGGACAAATTTATCATGAAGTGATTACGCGCGAACGCAAAGGAGATTTTCTTGGCGCGACTGTGCAGGTTATCCCGCATATTACGGATGAAATCAAACGGCGGATTGAAGCCCTGGCGAAAACCGGAAAGTACGATGTTGTGATTACGGAAATCGGCGGTACCGTTGGTGACATCGAAAGCCTGCCGTTCCTCGAAGCGATTCGTCAGTTCATGCATACGAAAGGAAAAAAGAACGCGCTCAGCGTTCATGTTACGCTCGTTCCGTACATCAAGGCAGCGGGAGAAATCAAGACAAAGCCGACGCAACACAGCGTGAAGACATTGCTCGAAATCGGGATTCAGCCGGACATTTTGATTTGCCGTTCCGAGCAACCGCTCTCGAAAGATGTTCGTGAGAAGATTGCGCTTTTTACCAATCTCGATGTGGAATCGGTTGCAAGCGCGCACGATGTGCCAACGATTTATGAAGTGCCTCTGCAATTTTATCAGGAAGGAACCGACGAAATAATCTTAGACAAACTCGACCTCACCTGTCCGAAACCTAACCTGGCGTTGTGGAAAAAGTACGTTCACAATCTGAAAAACCCTGAACGGGAAGTTACGATTGGGATTTGCGGAAAATACACCGAGCATCAGGATGCCTACAAAAGTATTTCCGAATCGTTCATCCATGCAGGCGCGGCGAACAATGCAAAGGTCAACATCAAATGGATTCGTGCGGAAGATATTGAGGAGGAAGACGCGGAAAGACATATCTTGGACTGTTGCGGATTGCTGGTTGCTCCGGGGTTCGGGGAACGCGGCATTGAAGGGAAAATCAAAGCGGTGCAATATGTTCGCGAACATAAAATTCCGTTCTTCGGGATTTGTCTTGGCTTGCAGTGCGCGGTGATTGAGTTTGCCCGCAACGTTTGCGGCTTGATAAATGCGCACAGCACCGAGTTTGTTCAGACCGAGCAGAATGTTATTGACCTCATGCTCGAACAGAAAAAAGTAACCGCATACGGCGGCACGATGCGGCTCGGTTCGTATCCGTGCAAGATTGTGAAAGGAACGAAAACATTTTCAGCGTATCATAAAGAATTAGTCAACGAACGGCATCGCCACCGGTTCGAAGTGAACAACGCATTCAAAGAAATTTTACAGAAACACGGAATGATGTTCGCCGGCATCTGCCCGACAAATAATCTTGTGGAGATTATTGAACTTCCCAACCATCCGTGGTTTGTCGCCGGACAATTTCATCCCGAACTCCGTTCGCGTGCAACAAAGCCGCATCCGTTGTTTAAAGAATTTGTGCTGGAAGCGTTGGTGTATCAGGCGGGAAGAAGTAAGTAAAGTGAAGTTGGAGTAATGGAGTTCTAGGATAAAGCGGTTCTCCATTACTCGATTCTTCTTCAACTATTTATTTTTTAAAAGATGCAATTATCAACCCTGATTGTTCATCTTATAGAATTTTTCCCATGCTCTCAACTCCTTCGCTCCCCTG
>JACPVN010000127.1 GCA_016191715.1 Ignavibacteriota bacterium
CTTCATTCCATAAAATATTTATCGTCATTCCATTTTGCAGGATTGTTCATGATGTAATTGGAAATGGTTTGATATGATTGTTCGTTACGGATGATGTGTTCGTGATAATTGCGTTGCCACAATTTTCCCATGTAGGGTGCAGGGTTCACCCCTGCCCATTTGATTTTGAAAATATCCAAACAACCATTTGCCACCAATGATTTGTAGGCACCCACGATGTCGCCAACGGTCGCGTTCACGGTAGGGACAATCCCTTGCGGTTGTCCTTTTTGGGGTTGTTCATATTGTTCGGGGTGGGCAGGATGGGCAACAGGTTGGGCTGGGGTGAACCCTGCCCCTACAATATCGGTTAATAAAATAATGCCGTGCATGTGATTTGGCATTATTTGAAAAACATCCAATTCAAAATTTGAAAACCGTTCGGGTAATTTTGTCCATTCATCGTATGCAATTTGCCCGTATTCGTTCAATTCCATTTGGGCTTCTGCATTTTGGGCATCCGCATTATGGGCATCCGCAAGGGATGCCCCTACGACAATTTTACCAAACCTCCATTTTCTATCTTGACAACAAATGGTAATGAAATACGCGCCTGCCTGCGAATAATCATATCCTTTTAAACGGATTGACCTGCGGTGATGTATGCGAGAATCGAATGACATTTTTTTGCATTAGTTGTTTGCTTCATTATAGTGCAAAAAAATGTATTCCAAAAATGACAGTTTGTTTATTAGAGATGGGGATTGTCTGTAATTCTTGCGCCTATTTTGTTGAATAAAGAACTACATGATTCACCAGTTTAATTGCTTCTTGTTCTGCTCTGTATGCTTCATAACGTTTTGCGTTTGCATTTAGTACTAACTGATTAATTTCTGATTGAATTTCTTTATTCTTTAACAAAGGAATTTGAATTTGTGCAACATGGAATTTGTCTATCTCATTCACCACCGCACCGTATGTAAAACGTTTAATAAGTTCATACCCATAATCCGTATTCAACCAAGTGTAAATATAACCAGCAATGGACGCGTCATTGGGAACAATACGAATTATATGTTGGTTTGCAGTCCAGTTTTGCCAATGCTTAGAAACTATATTGACCTTACCAATAGTACCACTGCAAGTAATCATTATCATGTTTTCAAGTAAGGATAATTCTTCTTTTATTCTTTTTGCATGATGGATAAGAGATAAAAATTTTTCTCCTGAAGGGTCTAACGTTAACAACTCTCTCCCGCCGAAAAAGATTACTCCTTGTCCTTCTTCAACATACACACGCTTGAAACGTCCTGGCAATATTATTTGCCTACTGATGCGAGGGTCACCGAGAGTTGTAATTTCCCGAGCATGTTTTGTTATGTGTTCTATTATCCTTTCGACAACGGGTTTGTGATAAGTTGATTCGAAGCGACCCACGAGTTGGCTTGCCTTAACGGAAAAAGAAGTGGGATCTTCTTTGTCTGAATATTGTGGATTCAGTTTCTCAATTGCTGGAAGTTTTAATGTTTCGATGAGAAGTTGTTCGGCTTCATCAATGAGTTCGTTTGACTCATCCCGTAACCTATAAGAATCCATCACAAACTTATGAATGTTTGATTTTATCAGAGGATCTGGATTGGGAATTGGAACGTTTGATAAATGCTCAGGTTCAATATGCTGTACGACAGCACCATAGTTATTTGTCCGTAAAAGTATTTGACCGATTTTTGTTTTCAAGAAAGCATAAATATATCCGACATCTTCCTCCCTATATGTTGTAAGTCGAATTACGTCATCAGAAAAGATTTTACCCAACAAAGATCTAGTTACAATCGTACAATCACCGATAGTGCCTGAACGAGTTAACAGAATGGATTGTAGTTTAACTTTTAAGCTCTCAAGAGGTGTATTAGTAAGAGGAGAAATATATTTTGATGGTTTAGGATATAATTCGTTTATTTGCGAAGGAAGATAAAAGGGGATTCCATTTTGTTTTTCAACATATATGCGCTTGAATCGCCCTGGATAATTAGCATCTTTTAATAATCCTTTATTAGACAGCAAATCTACCAATTCCCATTTACATTGATGCAAAACATCTCTGGCATGTTTCCCATCTATGTCAAATACACACGCATCAAGTCTTAACTTACTCTCAAACACTTCAGATAACTTGATTGATGACCATTTGAAATCATGTTCAACAGTTGGGAGTTCTTTTAATAAATTTTCTTGGAGAGAACTGGAAGCTACCACGCAATACCTTCCTGACTTTTCCACGCTTTAAAAACATCAGGGACATTTACTGTTTGGTCATCTCGGATTTTTTTCTTCGTTGCAACACGCGCAGTCGGTTGCCCATCTGCCGTCTTATCGAGTTCAATGATTTGTACATCGTCATCGGGAATAAGAATCTCGTTCCCATATTTATCTCTTTTGAAAAGCGGGTTACCACGTTGGTCATGTCCAATTCTATCAATAATAGCCATAAAAATATTGTAGTCTGGCATAGTACGCGTCTTTTCCTCTTTATCAATTTCCTCGCTGGTTTTCTTCTGCAGAATAAGAATAGAAGTTTGAGTTCCATTGCGCGGCTGAAAGGTGTCAGAATGTAAATCAATACTTGCAATAATTCTTGTCTTACGTAGTAACCATTGCCTTATATAGCCGAGTCCCGGAGAGCCTAATATAGAATCGGGAAGAACGATTGCTAATCTTCCACCGGGTTTCAGAAGTTGCAAACACCGTTCTATGAACAATTGTTCGGGCGGAGCTGATGACTGAAACCTGTTAGTAATTGTCCATTCAGACTTCGGATTAATCTTAACTTGTTGATTCTTCCAGATATAACCGATGTTATATTGTTCCAAAATTTGGTGATCCTTTATTGGAATTTTACTGCCAAATGGCGGATTGGTAACGATAACATCGAAGAATTCAATTGTGTTTTGGTTAGCAATATCTGAAGGTTCTATTTTCAAAGCTTTTGCTAACGATAGCTTTAATTCATTTTGCCATTCATGTGGAGGAAGTAATGAATCATTCCGATATATATTTCCACTTCCATCGTTGTTCATAACCATATTCATCTTTGTGGCTTTCACCAAATCTGGATTAATGTCAAAACCAAAAAAATTTGATTCAGCAATCTCTTTAATCCGTCGTCGTACTATTTGTTTTTCGTTGTCACCCCAAGCAAATTTAGGTTTTTCAAAATCACTTTCAATTCCTTTTTCAAGTTCTTCAATTACATTATTCATTGCAGTAACAAGAAAACCACCAGTACCACATGCTGGGTCACAAACCTTTTCATGAGGTTTGGGCGCGACCATATTTACTGCCATTTTCATAACATTTCTTGGAGTAAAAAATTCCCCCCTGTCACCACGTAAGTTAGCTCCAACAAGTTCTTCGTATGCTTTGCCTTTAACATCAATATCAGTATCAAGCAAGCTATAAGTTTGAATTTCAGACACGATGTAAGCAAGCGAACGCGGTTGAAGTTTTATCTCATCATTAGAGTCGAAAATTTGGTTGTATTGTTTCTTTACACGCTCAAATATTTTTGACACTCGTTTTTTAACAGTTAGCTGTCCATCACCGTTTGAACGTTCCGCTGATGTTGTAAAGAATTCAAGAGGATTAGGTATGTTATGTTCGTCGAGTGTTTTACAAAAAATGAGCTTTAACAACTCGAAGAATGCTTGTTGTTTTTGCAATCCATCAGTTACATAAATGTGGTTGTGACAAGTTCTAAAAACCATAAGAAGATTATCTTCATAAGCTTTCTTGAGTTTATTCCGTTTCGGTCTATCAATATCATCCAATGAACCGTCAGCCGGCGGAATGTCATTAAAATCTTGAAACTCGAATCTATCTCCGACTCTTACTTTGCGTAAAACCTCTTTATACTTTCCGTTTGTCCACATCCCCCATTCGCAGTTCGGACAGACTGACATATAACTTTTCAGTTGTTCAATGCCATCCTTTTTATTGGTGGGCTCTACTTTTTCATTCTTGCACTCTACCACTAACCAGATATTATCCTGTGAAAAAGCACTAATGCTCTTTGGGAAGACAACGATATCCGCTCGTGGTTTATTTGAACCGACTTTAAGCCCATATTCAACTTTGATATGGTCCCGTTGATACTTGTGTTCGTTGACGAGACGCTTTTCGATAGTTTGTCGAACATATTCTTCGGGTGTATCATTCCGAAAAGTACCATCTATGTAATCACAGATTTTCCCTTCGGGAATAACAATGATGTTTTGAGAAGTATTATTTTGTGTTGGCATAAGCTCCGATTTATTTCAGAGCTTCGGTGTGTCTTTTCTATTCTGTCATCGTAAATTTATTTCAGCATCTATATTTAGACGAATGATTAGATTCCGAAACAAGTTCGGAATGACAGAGTATTACAAGCGGCTGAATCAATTGCGGCGGGCAAAAAAAAGTGCCTCAGAAAAACAAAGGGCGTGAAACTGATAACCCTCTGAACTGAGGCACGTGGATGCCCGTCAACAAAAGATACACCAGCCACGCCCCTGTTCGGGGCGTAGTCTGGTACCATCTCATTGACAAGAAAATTTCCACGTTTTCAGTTCAAGACAGCAGCCGAAGCTACGCGATATTTAGTTAGTTGTTATTCGTTAATAGTAAAAGTTGTTTCTGATTTATTGTACTAATTACATGATATTAAAAATGCTTACAAATGTACTCTTTGCATTCTTTACGCCCGTTCATTCGTTCTCGTTTCTTTGCAAGTCTCTTCCACTCTTTTGCAAACGCACACATCCTGCAATTGCATGTTAGCCAATGTCGTTTCCAGAGTCGGTGAGGTTGGCTGAAATATCCAAAGCCAAAAGTGTCCCACAGTTTCTTTCTCGTAGTAACTTTGCTTATGTCACTAACTCTTTGATGTTTCATGGTTTTTCTTTGAATTTTCTCTCTTCCAACTCAATCTCATTCTTCTTCTCTTTCATCAACGCTTTCAGTAAATCTCCGTTCGTTCCGAGTATTCCCGCTTGAGAAAGAAAGAGTTCCGGCTTCAGTTGTGATACATTAGATGTTGTCATTCTAATTGTCAGCGTACAAAATAATTCAGTTTAAGTTATGCAACAACGACATTAGCAAAGTCAAGAACTTCTACTTGTTTCATTCC
>JACPVN010000128.1 GCA_016191715.1 Ignavibacteriota bacterium
AGAAACGCAAGGAGAAATCTTTTACCGGTAGAAATTCGGTCTCCTTTTTCCACCGTTCCTTTTACGCGGTGTGCGAGGATGCTGGAGAAAAATCCACCGACAATCACGCCGAGAACTTCAAACACAAGCCAATCTTTCAATGGGTTATGTTTGCCGTCTCCGAGATATTCTGAAAAGAATCCGTTCGAGGTTGCGTGCTGCGGTGCAACTGCGTTGACACCGACTGAGACCAACGAGGTGAACGCACCGGAGGCGCCAAGCCCTCGTCCCATAATCACGAACGAAGCAAGCAGGGCAATTCCCAGTCCTATTCCCGCAACGTAAGGATTCCAGTACGGTGCGGCAGGTTGTTCAATTCTGTCGTGTACCGCCTCAGCGGTATCATCAACAGTTTCATTTATAGTTAGTGTTTTCATATTGTTCTTTTTCAATTATTCTATAATGATGTGTCATGCTGAATTTATTTCAGCATCTATACTCACGAGGCAAAACAGATTCCGACATTCGTCGGAATGACAGTTTATTGAAGAAAGCATGTTATTATTTTCCCGCAATCGTCCAATGACTGTACTGTCCCGCATACACAATCACGAATCGTAAAATCAATCCACCCGCAACAACCATAATTGGCGCGACGGGTGTGTGCTGAACTTTATGATTCACCGCGAGGAGTTGAATGATAAGCGGAACCACGATACCAAGTCCGATAACGAAAACCCAAAAGACCGCCGCATACGGGCCATTCAAAATCAAATACGCCGCGCGTTGGTGCGCCTGCGTAGAACTCAACAAACCGATGATGAACTGTGCAAAAACGAACAACTCAAAAATCAGAAATCCGTTGTCTGCTTTTGCAAGTAGTTCGCGTTCATACCTATCATCGGTAGTCATGTGAACAAACGCTGCTGCAGAAGAGAGTCCGCTTGTGAGAAAGAGAACCCAGAGAATGGAACTGTTCCAGAGCGGACGTGCGCCAAGCGAACTGAGCAGAACGCCGGTGTACATTCCGAGAATCGCTCCGACAATCATACTTAACACACCGACGTTCTTCACAGCAGTTGGATGTTGATTGATGAATGTAGAAATCTTATCAAAGATTTTTATACGGTTTTGAAACGCGGGTGGAATTCTTGTGAGCGTGGTTGCAAGTAGCGTCGGATAGACAAGAATCAAAATCCATGAACCCCACGACATCGGCGAACTAATCTTGAAGGTTGTGTACAATCGCCAGACATACAATTTATGTTCGAGGTCGAGGAACAACGCAAACATTCCTACGCTGAGAAGAATGAGACTGATGTGCGGAAGATAGAAGCAGGAGAAATAACTGTGCTTTGATTTTCCTTTGAAGATGAAGTAGCCGGAGATAATCATAATCCCTGCGACGAGTCCGCCAAGGAAAAGATAGACCGGAATTTCCCAGCCCCAGATGTGGAGTGACGGGTCTATCTGCGGGTTCGTGCGTGTTGTTGTTAGTTCGTTCATAATTTTTTGTAGGGCTACTCGCTGAGTCGCCAGTTTGTTATTTTGTCAACTTGCTCATTGGGCGATTCGACGAATCGCCCTACATCAAATAATAAATATTCGGTTGTGTTCCTGCTTCCGGCATCAACGAGTGATGCTTGCGCGAATTCAGTAACTTGCTTACCTGACTGTTCGCATCATCCAAATCACCAAAGTACATGCAATGCGTCGGGCAGACAGAGACACACGCGGGGTCAAGTCCTTTTTCAACGCGATGAATACAAAACGTGCATTTGTCCGCGTAACCTTCGGGATGAATGAACCGCGCATCGTAGGGACACGACGCAACACACGCCTTGCAACCGATGCACTCATCTTTCGTTACCAGCACCACGCCGCCAAGTTCGTGAACATGGCTTGCGCCGGTCGGACAGCAACTGACGCACGGCGCAGTGCTGCAATGATTGCATCGCTCCGAGCGAATCTCCATTATCAGGTTAGGAAATTTTCCGTTCACATCCTGCATAATCCAATCGCGGTTGTATTCTTCGGGTACATTGTTCTCCGTCTTACACGCGACGACGCAATCCATACAGCCGACACATTTCGTCGTATCTATCACCATTCCGAATCGGGACATACCTACGCAACCTCACTTTCGTCATCAAGTTCGATGGTTACGAAGTTCACATTCATTCCGGTGCCGCCCATGAGCGGGTCAATTTCGTACCGAGTCAGTAATGGCGCGTCGCTTGCGCCTTTGCCAAACGCGAACTTTAATCCTTTTGCATTATGTCCGAAGCCATGAACCATATAAACGCACTCGGGACGAATGCGCTCCGTTGCTTTAAGTTTGATTCGATTACTCACAACCCCGTCCTGATTCTTTAAACGAACATACTCACCACTTTTCAAACCGAATCGAGTTGCAACATCAATATTCACCCAGACTTCATTTTCATTCATCATGTCCATGAGAATATGATTCGATTGCGTTCTGCTGAACGAGTGTACGGGAGCGCGC
>JACPVN010000129.1 GCA_016191715.1 Ignavibacteriota bacterium
ATAAGAACAGACTTATTGCTCAGAAAACGTATGACGAAACCCATGTACTGAGAGTCGTTTATGAAGAATATTCAAATGAAAAAAAGATAATTACATTTTATCCTGCAAGAAAGGAACGATATGAAAGTTAGATATGATAGAAACGAAGACATTCTTTTGATGGAAACATCAGAAGATAAAATAGATTATGCTGAAGAAGCAGGCTCGGTGATTGTCCATTATTCGAAAGAACGAAAACCTGTATTATTGGAGATTCAAGATGCGAGTGAGTTCCTTTCCCAAATGCAACAACTCAAAACAAACTCTCAGGCAGGATTGTCTGTAGAAGTAGAAATATAAATATGCATGTGAGAATTCAGGAAATTCCTGAAAGCAATCAAATAATTTCGGAATCATTCCGTCCCCGTCGCCCGGATTGGTTGAAGGCAAAACTTCCGGTCGGAGAGAATTACGCGCGTCTCAAAGGATTGATGGAAACCCGGAAACTTCACACCGTCTGTGAAGAAGCGCGTTGTCCAAACATGGGCGAATGTTGGAATCATGGAACGGCGACGTTTATGATTCTCGGTGATGTTTGCACACGGAGTTGTGGATTTTGTGCAGTTAAAACCGGAAAGCCAACCGAACTTGATGCAGACGAGCCGCGTCGTGTCGCAGAGGCAGTTCAGTTGATGGGGGTAAAACATGCCGTAATTACTTCTGTTAACCGCGATGAATTGTTTGATGGTGGCGCACAAATATTTGCTGAGACAATCAAACAAGTTCGTGCGTTAAATCCCGGAACACGTGTCGAAGTATTAATTCCTGATTTTCGCGGTGATGAATTTGCACTTGATATTCTCCTTGATGCCTTTCCCGATGTGTTGAATCATAACATGGAAACTGTTCCGAGATTGTACGCAACAGTTCGTCCGCAGGCGAAGTACGAGCGTTCACTTGAATTGCTTCAACGTTCAAAGCGTCGGGGATTTCTAACGAAAACAGGATTGATGGTTGGCATCGGCGAACAAGAACATGAAGTGGTTGAGGTGATGAAAGATTTATCTGCTATCGGTTGCGATATTCTCACTATCGGTCAATATCTTCAACCGACAAAAGAACATTTGCCGGTCGCCCGATATGTTCATCCTGATGAATTCAATCGTTACAAAAAGGTTGGAAAAGAATTAGGTTTCAAACATGTCGAGTCCGGTCCGCTTGTTCGTAGTTCCTATCATGCAGAACAACAAATGTAACTCTCGCTATTCAGTCAGTTCATGCAAATAAGAAAACTCTACCGCACTATAGAAACAATTGCTTCCCGTTCATTCACGAACGAAGAAGAGTTGTTGAAGAATGTTCTGCAAGCCGTCATCAGAAATGAAGAGATTAGCATGAAAGGCGGACGGCTTTGGAAGTTCGATTCAAAAACCGGAACGTATGCGTTGATTTTTCAGGACGGAGAAATCGAACGAATTCGTGCGAATTTCCGGGTGAAAGTAAAAGATTATCCGATATTTTCCGAACTCGCTCAGGTGCGAACCGTACTTGCAAAGGAACACGACAGATATTTACGCGAGCGGGGAATCTTAAAATATTCAGCGACAGGAATCGGAGAAAAAGTCCAATGGCGCGGCAAGACGTTGTATCGCTACATGATGGCGTTCAACGCGGATAACATTGACGAAAATCTTACTTCGACGCTCAACATTATCAGCGCGGCATTGAACTCAGCGTTGAGCGGAAAGAAAATCGAAAGACAGGCGCGTAAACTTGAAGCCGAAATGGATAAAGCGAGGGAAATCCAACGAAGCATTTTGCCGCAACATGAAATGCGTTTCAACAAGTACGAGTTGTACGGTGTTTCACTTGCAGACTTGGTTGTTGGCGGTGACTTTTTTGATTATCTTCAATTTGAGCAAGATACAGAACGCCTCGGTGTTGTTATTGGTGATGCGGCAAGCAAAGGATTTTCTGCCGCCGCCCAAGCATTGTACGTCTCCGGTGCGTTGCGAATGGGGTTCGCATTTCAAACAAAAATCGGTTCTCTGCTATCGCGAATCAATTCACTTGTTCATCAAACATTTTCAGAAGAGCAATTTGTCTCGCTGTTTTATTGTGAATTGACCGATGCAAAAAATGGTTTGGTGCTGTTTGCAAACTGCGGACACAATCATCCAATCATCTATCGCAATCAGACGGGAAGTCATGATTTCTTAGAAACGACGGGACAAATGCTTGGTCCGTTTCCTGAAGCATCTTTCAAAACAGATAATATTTTGATGAACAAAGGAGATGTTTTACTGTTATACACGGATGGAGTTTCTGAAGCGCGTAACGAACAAAGTGAGTTCTATGGTGAACGTCGTATCGTTGAGCAAATTGAAAAGCATCATAAAAATTCTGCAAAAGATATTACAAGATTGCTTCTCGAGGATGTGCAAACATACAGCGCATCTTCAGAGCAAGCCGATGACAAAACAATTGTAACTATAAAAAGAGTTGAATAAGGTTTACTATGAACGAAGCAAAAAGTATTGGTTCAATATTTTCAATCAGCACAGGAAAAATTGAAGGTGTTCTGAACGATGATGTAGTTATTGATTCCGGCAATGAACAAGAACAATATCGTGTAGGACAGGTTGGTTCGTATGTGCTACTCCCTGAAGCAGGGAGAATGATTATCGGTACCATCATTTCTATGTATGATTCAGGACTCGGTGCACCTGAGAAAAACTTCAACGGAAAACGTTTTCTTGTTATTCAGCCGCTCGGAACATTGAAGAATGGAAAGTTCGAGCGAGGTGTCACTGCATTGCCGGTCATCGGAAGTCCGATTTATTCAACCACCGGAAAAGATTTGGAAGCAGTTTTCTCAACATACCGGGCATTCAATTTTTCGCTTGGTCCCCTTTCGTTGTTTGATAAAGAACAGTTGTACATTGACCCGAATAAATTTTTCGGAAAGCATATCGCTGTGTTCGGTTCGACCGGCTCAGGGAAATCATACACGGTTTCGACCATCATTCAAAAAGTTTCTTCGCTCGATAATTCCCATGTGATGATTTTGGATTTGCATGGAGAATATGCCCACGCTTTTCCCGACCAAAACATCATCAAGATTACGGAACTTGAACTTCCGTATTGGTTGATGAATTTTGAGGAACTTGTCGAAACGTTTATTGATGAAACAGAAGCATCGGCAAGCAACCAAATGATGGTGCTGAAGGAAGCCGTCATGGATTCGAAGAAGGCGAAGAACCCAACGATGAAAGATGTCATCACAATAGACACACCGGTGTATTTTGGTTTCCTTGATGTCAGTGCCAGAATGAAAGCGCTCGATACGGAACGAACATTAAGTGGAAAGGAGGGACCGTTCTACGGACAGTTCACGCGGTTTCTCGTTCGGTTGGAAAGCAAGTTGATGGACAAACGATACGAGTTCATGTTCAAGCCGAAAACGTACAACTCGTCGGAAACATTTTCTCAGTTGCTGACAAAAATGCTCGGACTTGAAGGAAACAAGACGGTGACGATTTTGGATTTGAGCCGTGTTCCGTTTGATGTAATCAATGTGCTTGTTTCATTACTTGGCAGAGTGATTTATGATTTCAATTTGTGGAATAATGCACGCCGCGATTTTCCAATATTGATTGTGTTTGAAGAAGCCCACACCTATCTGATGCAAAGCGGAAGAAGTTCTGCCGCAAGAAAAACGGTTGAACGAATCGCGAAAGAGGGAAGAAAGTATGGAGTGAGTAGTATGATTGTGAGTCAGCGACCGGCGGAAATTTCCGAGACGATTACTGCACAATGTAACAACTTCGTTGCGATGCGTTTGCTCAATCCCAACGACCAACAATATGTCCGCAAACTTGTTCCCGAATCTCAGGCGAATTTTATAGATGTTCTGCCAACGCTTCGACAAGGCGAAGCATTCATCATCGGCGATTCGGTAGCAATTCCCGTTCGGGTCATGCTCGATAAACCTAATCCCGAACCCGGCGGCGCTGACATTATGTATTACGAAAAATGGAAGAAGCGCGATGCCGAAACGAATGTTCAGGAAGTTGTGCAAAATTGGTGGCGGCAAATTCGACTGTAGTTTTTTGAAATCCGCAATCTTCATGTTGTCATTTCGATTGGGGCAGTCTCATAAGTCCGAATATAGAGTAGTCACGAACTTTATGTCTGCGCCTACGGTGAAATCTAACTTTTGAGACAGCCACTGAGGAATCTCTCACAATTCAAGGAATGACTATTGAATGTTAATGTCATACCACATCAACTGACAAGAATCAATGCCCGCCACAATTCAAACTTCATCAAATCTTCCTCGTCTTTTCCTTCTTGATGGAATGGCGCTCGCTTACCGCGCGTATTTCAGTTTCATTTCACGGCCGTTAACAAACTCAAAAGGAGAAAACACAAGCGCTATTTACGGCTTCATCAACACGCTTATCAAGATATTAGAAGAAGAAAAGCCGGAGTATATCGCCGTCGTCTTCGATACGAAAGAGCCGACATTCAGACACAAAGAGTACACGCCGTACAAAGCCACCCGCGAAAAAATGCCTGATGATATGGCTTCGCAACTTGATAAACTGAAAGAAGTTGTGCAGGCGTTTAATGTTCCGTCTCTCGAACTTCCCGGATACGAAGCGGACGACATTATGGGAACATTGGCGAAGCAAGCGGAAGCAAAAGGAATTCTCACTTATCTTGTTAC
>JACPVN010000130.1 GCA_016191715.1 Ignavibacteriota bacterium
ATTGTGTTGTAAGTGTTCCGCTGTCAATTTTCGCTGCGCCGCGGAAGATGACGTTGCCATCGGTTTTGAAATCGAATATACCGTCATCCGGGTCATTGATTCGTACCGTACGTTCTGCATCAAACACAACAACCTGTGCAGTTCCGTTGTAACCATTCACAAGAGTTAGATTTGTATCGCGTACCGTTGCCTTCAAGAACGAATTACTCAACGCCTGCAGTTGCGCCGTTTGTGATGAAGGGAATCCATTAATACTATCAATGACGGCATGTAGTTGTGGAAAACCGATTTTTACTGCAGGGTCACCCAGCAACACATACTTTCGGTCATTCACATAAAAAAACTGTTGCCGCGTTTGATAAATAATTTGTCCGAGACGGCGAGGAACAATTTGTCCTGCCGTATTTTTCAAAAATAGTTTTTTATAGAGTGAATCATTCAACTCATAATTTCGCCAGCCATAAACAGGACGCGTTGCACAATATGTTGCAATCGCTCCGGCATCGGGCATTAAGGCGAGCAGTTCACCGCTACTCTGTTCATTCAACATATCCATCGCTGAATAATTACAGGTAGCCGCGACAAGGAAAAAATACTTTCCTTTATTTGCGAGCAACGGAAAATCTGTTTCACGAACAAACACTTGCTCATGAGTCCATAATCTCGGATTTCCATGACCGGCAAAATTCAACACCATCGTTCCCTGATTTATCTGTTCCCGAATCGCTTCATTCACTGAGGGCTTTCTTCGACCGTTTGCAGTGTAAACAACAGGATATTCATGTAAAAAAATTTTCTTCGTTTGAAATATCCTCGGAACAATCAACGACAGATTTTTCACGTCAGACGCGTGTCGGTACCCTTCGCTGTATTCCGGAGTCCAGCCGTCGTCGGCAACTAACGTTACACGAAGTTTCCACGGGTCGTGTTTCGACTCCGTTTCATACTCGATGATTTTATCAACTACCGCATTCGCTTCAGAAAGTGTTCGTGAAGGAATTCTTCCCACTCCCAATGCGACTCGGTTTGATGAATTGAAAATGACAAAATCATCATCCGTCGTATAGGAATTAATCGGATCGTATTCCGTCCCTGTTTCCCACACAGGAATTTTGTTCGCTCGTTGAGTGAGAATTCCACGATAATCAAAATCACCGTCTCCAAGCAGGAGCAAATATTTTGGCTTGAGAGACCAGTTGTTATAGCAATATTTGATATAATTTCTTACAGCATAGGGACTTGGCAATCCGCCGCCAAACTCGTTATAAATCTTTTCGATATCAACTATGACTGTTTTCAGATATTCACTGCCCGGGCGTCCCCGATGTGTTTTCAATCGTTCAGCCGCAGAACGAAAATCGGAATGTGTAACAATTATTTCTTCCGCTTCGGTTGTATCTCCGCGCAGGTTTTGATTGTTTACTCTCGTCAAGGTTCCAACCGTTGAGAAACTATTCTTACCGACAGCCATGATCTCTCTTGAACGTCCAGTTGTATTCTGAAGTGTGAATAAACAGGTATCCACATTGAGAGTCGGGTTGGTATTGATAAGAACACTATCATAGCGCGTTACATCAAACAGAAACACCTGGTTGGTGGTAAATCCAGGTATCCTGTATTGTGTTACCACCGTTGTATCATGTGTATGAAAAGAAAAGGAATTGTTTTGCGCCCGAGGAAATTGTTTATAGAATATTTCAAACCAGTCTAAAAAGCCGTAACCGTTTCTATCGTCTGAGGTGAACGCAAAACGAATGCGACTCTGGTCATCTGAAAAACCCGGGAGTATAGTTTCCGTCAACACCGATGGAGATGTGCTGACAAAGAATGGTCCATAGTTCGCGATGTCTGTGGAATTAATGAGCGGAGTGGAAAGTAAAACGTTGGAATGTTCATAAATGGTAAAACTTGAATACCCTTTTGCCTGCGCTCCTACCCGGAATTTATATGTAATGGGTTGTGAACCATCTAACCCCGAAAAGGGGTGAACATACGTGCTTGATTCTCCGAAATTAAATTGTTGCCCAAGCCATTCCAGTCCCGAATTTGTCACATTGATTTTTTCATCCTCACGATACAACTTCGCGTTAATCGTTGTCGGTTGATATTCCACAGGTTGTGTACTAAAAGTAAGCGGTGACATTTGTTTTGATAATGAATTGCTCACCGTCAACCAATACACATTTGTTTCAGTAAAATGATTCAGATAATGTGAAAATAATTTTGTCCCCGCATGATATTTCCAGCCGCGCACTCCTTTTCCATAGAAGAGAATGTAATCATCCGCATCTAATTGATTATTCGATGCAGCATCATACGAGTAAACGGCAATTTCTCTCAAATCATCAATGACATTTGCCGTTGCAGAAACGGGCAACTCTTCACCTCCGTTGTTGTACAGTTTGATCTTCATCGGATTTGTTCCGGAAGAAATTCCGGCGGCGAGCAACGCGCTTCCCATTACCTTGTACATTCCACTTTCAGTGATGGGAAATTTAAACCACGTTCCTGATGCAAGAATACTGCTGTCCAAAGAAGCGGAACGAACAAAGCGAACCGTTCTTGAAATTGATTTCAATTCTTTTTCATTGATTGCAATTCCCTCAACAAGTTCATCCGGTTGCTGACTCACTGCATCAATCGAACCGAATTTTACCCGAACGACAATTCGCGAAATCTTTCTCACCGTTCTCGTTGCAGGATTGTATTGAAACGGGCTAAGCAAGACGTTCCCAAGAATTACTCCACGGGTTTCACCGATGTTTTTCAGTTCAACAACGGTTTCGGGACGAAATGTATTTTGTGTGTATGCCTCGCTATTCATTTCAAACAATGGAATCATCCCGACTTCCGATTGCCGAAATGATGGGACAGGTAGTAGAAGAATATCGGTCAGGTCTTCATATTCATGATTCAACACCTCAACTGAATTTCCATCAATACCTAAAAATTGAACTGTTAATGCGCGAACGAATAATTCAGGAGAACCAGCGTTCTGTCCGGGAAGCGGAAGACATTCAGCGCCACTGCATCGAAAAAATTGATGCACTCCAATTTTTTCTTTCGTGAATTCGAGTGAACTTGGAGTGAATTCGATAGTGATCCCGCCGGCATCCGATTTGATAAGGCGGACGTCGCGCTCATCCGCTTTCATTACAAATAATGAAAACCAAACGAGCATGCCTGTAATGAAAATATTTTGTTTGATAAACTTAAAACTACTCATGGATAAAAAAAAGCCGATGTCAGAACCCTGACACCGGCTGTAGTAACATCCGTTAATAAAATATTTGTCAAAGGTTCAGAAATATAATTGACAGCAAATTCGTCGCATTAGTTTCGACTGTTGCTGAGATAAACCTTTAC
>JACPVN010000111.1 GCA_016191715.1 Ignavibacteriota bacterium
CATTCCTCACTCCGATTGCATTGCTTTCATCGTGGGAATCAATCACAAAGAAAGTAAAAGAATACACCATCATGATGCTCCTTCTCGAAGTTGGAATGTTAGGTGTGTTCTCTGCGCTCGATACGTTTCTCTTCTACATTTTCTGGGAAGCGATGCTCATCCCGATGTATTTTATTATCGGTATTTGGGGTGGAAGCGACCGCGTCTATGCGGCAGTGAAGTTCTTCCTCTACACAATGGCTGGAAGTCTGCTGATGCTTGTCGCAATCATCTGGCTCGGATATTATGCATCAACACAGCCGGGTGGTGAGTTTACCACCGACTTAACAATTTTATATAGAATAGCGCCATCCATTCCTGCTGCAATTCAGTTGTGGATGTTTGCCGCATTCACGCTCAGTTTCGCAATTAAAGTTCCGTTGTTTCCGTTTCATACATGGTTGCCCGATGCTCACGTTCAGGCACCGACTGCTGGAAGCGTTATTCTTGCCGGTGTGTTATTGAAGATGGGAACATACGGCTTACTTCGATTTAGTTTCCCGCTGTTCCCCCAAGCGGCAGAAGTGTTTATTCCGTATCTCGCTACTCTTTCAGTCGTTGGAATAATTTACGGCGCGCTTGTTTCTATGGTGCAAACGGATATGAAAAAACTTGTCGCATATTCATCAGTTAGTCACTTGGGATTTGTTGTGCTTGGCATTTGTGCATTGACGGAAGAAGGTGTGCAAGGTGCAATCATTCAAATGGTCAATCACGGACTTTCAACCGGCGCACTCTTCTTGCTTGTTGGAATGATTTACGACCGAAGACACACACGAGAGATTGCCCAGTTCGGTGGCATCGCGAAAGTCATGCCTGTCTTTGCTACAATACTTTTTATCGTTTCTCTTTCTTCGATTGGGTTACCGGGATTGAACGGCTTCGTTGGCGAGTTTTTGATTTTACTCGGCTCGTTTTCATCGGAATACATGAGCAAATGGTTTGCAATTCTCGGAGCGTCAGGAGTAATCTTCGCCGCAGTCTATTTGTTATGGATGTATCAACGAGTCGCATTCGGCAACATCACAAACGACCACAATAAGAAACTTCTTGATTTATCGTGGAGAGAAATTACTGTGCTTATTCCTGTGTTGGTGTTTATTGTGTGGATTGGTGTCTATCCCAACACGTTCCTTAAGCAATCTGCGAAGGCAACACAAACTTTCGTTTCGATGGTGAAACTTCACATCACTCCGAATGTTGTTTCAAATCAACAAACCCCACCGCAAGTTACTACCAAATGAGTTGTCGAAAAATTGAGACTGTCATACCTGCGAAAGCAGGTATCCAATCATTGTTTGTCGATTCCTCACAGTTTATTAGATTCCTGCTGGAGTTTATCCCGTGCGAAAACAACGGGCAGGAATGACACACCGTGACTTTGCCTCGTATCATTAGTCTCATCGTTCTTTTTCTCCTTAGCACAGTGCCATGCTTTGCAGGAGAAGAATACCAAATCGTTCCGGTTAATCCGGCGATGATTGCGCCATTTATTCTTTTGTTGCTTGCCATTGCAGTGATGCCCTTCATCAACAAGCATTGGTGGGAGAAAAACTATCCGTTCGTTTCCATTGGCTTAGGACTTCTCACAGTACTGTATTATCTCTTTGGATTGAACAACGGAACACGGATGCTACACACCGGCATCGAGTATTTCAGTTTTATTGTTCTCATCGGTTCACTCTTTGTCGTTGCCGGGGGAATCCTTATTCGTGTGAAAGGGAAGTCCACGCCAATTAAAAATGTTGGTTTCCTTGCAATCGGCGCAGTTGTTTCCAACTTACTCGGCACCACCGGCGCATCAATGATTATGATTCGCCCGTTCCTTCGCGTAAATAAATACCGCTTGCGGGGATTTCATGTCATCTTTTTTATCTTCATCGTCAGCAATATGGGGGGCGCGCTCACGCCAATCGGTGACCCGCCGTTATTTCTCGGTTATCTCAAAGGCGTTCCGTTCTTCTGGGTGCTTGCAAACGTTTGGCACATCTGGCTGTTTGCAACCGCTCTCGTTCTTCTTGTCTTTTTTGTCATGGATACGCTTGCTTTTAAAAAATATGAAAAGCGTGTCGGCGAGTTAGATGAAGCGCAATTCGATGAAGATGCGGAAGTGAAAGGACTGCAAAATATTTTTTTCCTTGGAGTAATTTTGATAGCGGTGTTTATTCAAAAGCCGCCGTTCCTTCGCGAAGCGTTGATGATTCTAGCCGCCGCAGGTTCTTACTACACGACGAAAAAAGAGATTCACAACAAAAACGATTTCAACTTTCTTCCTATCAAAGAAGTGGCGATTCTCTTTCTCGGCATCTTCGCTACAATGGTCCCCGCTCTCGATTGGCTTGAACTGAATGCAACCTCCATCGGCATCACAACAGCAGGACAATTCTATTGGGGAACAGGAATTCTCTCCAGCGTTCTCGATAACGCTCCGACGTATCTCAATTTTCTCAGCGCGTCCATCGGATTATTCGTTGACCAGGGGATTGTCAGTCAGGTACAACATTTAGTCTCGACACGAGGCGCGGATATTGCAACCATCTCCGGCGCACATGCAGAAGAGGTGAAAAATACATTTGCCGTGTTAATGAAATATCAGGGCGACATGGTTGCCGCCAACAACGTCCCTCTCTCCGATATTCAAATTTCCTATTTGATAGGCAACCACAACATTTACCTGAAAGCAATTTCCATCGCCGCTGTATTCTTCGGTGCGATGACATACATTGGTAACGGACCAAATTTTATGGTCAAATCCATTGCAGAGCAATCGGG
>JACPVN010000192.1 GCA_016191715.1 Ignavibacteriota bacterium
AAGCCGCGATCGTTTCGAGCCGTGAGGAACGGTAACATGACACGTTACACATTTCACATCATTTGTCTGATGAGATGCCGCTTCATGAACATTATTGAGGAACATCCCTCCTTGTGCTACCGGGTGACAGTTCACACAGAACATATCATTGCTCCAATTATTCAAATCTTTTTTCACATCATACAACGACCACAACTCGCCTGACATATTCTGGGGCCAATACTTCGCGTTTCCTGTCAGCATGAATCTGCTGTTCGAACCGTGCGGACCTTGCGGAACGCTCGACGATGTTGGTTGATCATTTCCATGACAATCAGAGCAATACATTGTCTGATTTCCTGTCATATTCCAGTCGTCGTTCATTTGTGAAAACGTCAATGTTCTCGGTGCAACGGAACCAATTTGTTCTTGTAATGGAACCTGTACCGGATGTGCAGAGCGATTTCTCGGATTGAATTCCATTGCCTGGTCGGTGATGTTATCACCGGATGGACCAATAATTTCTGTCACTCCGTTCACGGCAATTCCGAAAGCATTGTACGAATGACACTTGAAGCAAATCTGATTTTCTGTAACAGCAGGATTCATCTCGGTAAAGGTTGTGGGCTGTGTCCACTCTTCTGCTATCTGAGGCATGACACCACGAACTCCCGTCAAGACTTCTGAAACCTGATTGCTTCTCAACACATGCAATCCTTTTTTCGCACGGTGCGAATTATGACAATCCTGACACTCTGCATGTCTGCCGGATAATCCAAGACTCTTGTCATTATCGGGATTCAAATGTTTCTTACTCACTGATGTTGTCGGATGCGCATACAATTTTTCATACTCGCTCTGAATATTTTTCGTTTCTTCTCCCTTCAATGTGCTACCGTGGCAACTTGAAGTAAAACACGTCTGCTCTTCCACGAACGAAAGCAGATACGGAGTTCCCGTTCCACCATGCGATTTATGGCACGAGCGGCATGACCACTCACCGACAGTTGTTCCTTCTCTCTCCGGCGGATAATATTTTTGCTGAGATAGTTTATGTGCCGATTCATTCCAACCGGTTTTTTGATGACAAAACGTGCAGAGCGCGGCATCCGTGTTATCCATGCGGAGAAATTTTGTAAATGTATTATCATGCGGCTCGTGGCACGTGATGCACTCAACTGTTCCGTTCGATGCATCAGGGTCAAGTTTTACCGGAGTTTCCCACGGAAACGTTCGTGCGATAAGTTCTTGGTCTTTCGTATTATCATAGACATAACCGACAGGATGATCGTTGGCAAGCGATGTCCCCAAATTCCCCGGCACATGAGAAGGCATCACAGTAACTTCATCCTGTAATTCAATATTGGTTATACCTTCGTTGCTATAGACTGCGCCAATGGCAATCGTTCCGTCATGGCAAGACAGGCAAAGTTTCGAGCGAGGATTCGGTTGATTTGGTGTCGCGTAACTAAGACTTTTCAAGTAGTCACTTGTGTAGAGCGTATATTCCGCTTCGCTCAGTTTATGATTCCAGAGTTGTGTCGCCGCATATTGTTTCGGAACGTGCGGCGTATGACAGAACACACACAAATCTTTTTCTGTTGCCGCCTTCACTGTTCCGGGACCAGTTGGTGTCAGGTCGTGCATGGTTCCGAGCATCTTCGATTGACCCTGTGACTGCGCATTGATTTGTTGAAGTCCACAAGGACACAACAACAACGCTCCGCATAGTATAACAAGAAAGTGTTTCATTTGAGGTACTGAAAAATTTGTATTCGTCTATTAAGTGAATCAAGCACGTAAATCTTATCCTCCTGATCAATTGCAATTCCGTTCGGCGTCATGAATTCTCCGTCTCCCGTCCCTTTTTTTCCGACCACGAGAAGTAATTCATTCTTGTTGTTGAATATCTGAAAGTTATCCATCAACGCATCAGTGATGTACATGTTTCCATCCGAATCAAGTGCGATGGCTTTCGGACTGGCGAACCGACCTGATACATTTCCCTGTCTGCCAAACATGGAACTGAACGCTCCTGAAAAACTAAATTTCTGAACACGATAATTCACTGCATCAAGAATGAAAAGACTATCACGTGTTGCTAATTGAACAGGATAATTAAACTCACCCGCCGCATCTCCCCGTTGCCCGAACTCTGTTATGTATTTTCCATCAAGAGCAAACACGATTATTTTATGTTGCCCAGTATCAGTAACATACAACCGCTCGCCATGAATCTGAATTCCCGTCGGACGAACAAGATGGTCTTTGATTTGAAACTCAACATCATAGTCATCATCCAGAGCAAGTATATCTCCGCGTTCCGAATCGGAAATGAAAATTATACCGTCATCACTAACTGCACATCCAACCGGTGAACGAAAATTTCCTTCATCTGTTTCATAAATGAAATCATACTCTTTTTCTTTCTGGTCAATGATATGAACTCCGCTCGCACCCGGGTCTGCCACATAAATTTTCCCGGAAGATGAAACTGCGATTCCTACCGGCTGAACTAACCAGTTCGATGTTTGCTCGCTACCGAAAATAAATGTGAAAACATCAGAAAAGAAATCCCGCTTTGATTCAAAACTTTCAAATGAAGAGATGGTCAGAACATGTTTAATTCGGGCGCGGTCAGGCGGCGAGGGCCACACTTGCCTCTCGCTATCTGTCTGGGCATTCAGTCCGCCTGCAATGAACAGAATCAGAATACTATATGTCAGTAATGTTTTCATCATGGATGACTATAAGGAATAATCTCAATGTTTACAAGAGTTACTCATTTATGATAAGTGATAAGTGATTAGTGATTGGTGATTGTTTTAGGAGGACTCACTCATTCACTATTCACTACTCACTACTTACTACTTACTACTCACTACTTTCTACTCACTATTTACTATAACCGTTCACAAGTCACCACTCACCAACTAAAACGGTCTGCTTACTATAAACTGAACCTGTCGTAGATGTACCGGGAACGTAGCATAGCGCAATCGTGAACTGAAAGACAACGCCCTCCAGTTAAATGAAAGAGAACCGGTGTGGTCAGCAATTTCACGCAGGTAATATTGGTCAAAATTTCTTGAGTAAACATAGGAAACCATAAGCCCTCTGAGAAAGAAGGAGGGACTTGAGAAATTGAATGTCCACCCATACGAGCGACCGAGATTGCCGGTGAAAAACCAATTTGCGTTACCCGACACACTCAGCGTGAAGGGAATGATGTATGTGAACGAACCATTCATCCGTTGTGTAACAATGATGTTTCTATGACTTCGGAACGATGATTCATTCCCCGGATACCGATCTTCACGATAACGCACATCTGATTGTGATTGAATTTTATATGGCAATGTCCCTCTGAGAATTATTCCTGCCGTGTTTCCTACGATTGTGTATTCCGAAACATTATTGACTCTCGTTAACGAAAAATTATAATACCCGCTTGTCGAGAACGACCCGATGGTTCGCGAAATACTATTCGACAATTGAGTATTCCAACTCGAAAATTGGCCAACTTGAAATTGAATATTCTTTCCGGCAGAAAGACCATTCGCTAAGGTAAAACCGGCAACGACCCTGCGGTGTTGGAGATTTCCAAAAAGCCCGCCGCTTCGGTACGCATCACTTCTTTCAAATTGCGGAATAATATTTTTGGAATGTCCGAGAAAACCACTGATACCGACTGCGCCTTGAAAATGTTCACTCATACTCATGGAAACAGATTGAGAGAGTCCGACAGAAAGCCCTTGTGAATAGGAACTCATAGAATTGCTTCCTGACAAATTTGTTGCCAGCCGGATTCTATCGGTCAATACTCCACCGTATGAGAGCGCACTCTGCATAAGACTGAACCCCGCATATTTATTGTATTCCGTCGTGAGACTGACATGATGTTGCTCTGCTAATGCTCTCGATGCTGAAAATGAAATTGCAATAAACCGGTCAGCCGCGTTGCTTATATCTTCGCGTAAAGTATTCGTCACCACTGAAAGATTGTATAACCCTGTCGTATCAGAAGCGCTTGAAGCCGTAAACGATAATGTGTGGTTTACGATTTCATATTCATTCCCCGCCGTTGCAAACGAGCGGCTCCGAACATAACTGAGCGACATCGAAGGGAGCCATGGAATTTGTTGAACAGATAATTCAGCGCGCTGTTCCTGTGAGCGACTTCCTAATCTATCAATTGACAGACCAGACTCTGTCTTGATGGTATAATCATTATCCCGAAAAGAAAGATTCAACTTCACTGGCGAAGTTGGTATGACATTCATCGTCAGATTATATCTGTTCCAGGAAAATTGCTCACCATAATAGTTGAAAAATTCGTTACTACTTGTTGAGAAATTTCCATAGAGTGAAGTAAACAATGAATAGGTAAGAATTTTTGGGGAGAGTAAACTGCCACGGAATTGTAAGTTCACCCTCGGACTTCTGCTGACGAATTTTGTCAGGGTACCACCCGAGCGGTAATCATGATAATTTTGTTCGTAACGTAACTCGCCTCTGAACGAACTGATTTGCGCGATATCTGTTTCATGAAATATCACCAGCAATATCAATATGGAAAGAACTTGTTTCAATTCCCTATGCTCGTTCGGTTATGATTTAATAAGTGGTGTGTGGTACATATTCTGCACCACACACCGATACTTCTACTTTTTCAAATAGAGTGTGAAGTAATTTCGAAGTTACTTCTTGTGGCAAGCCACGCAACGTCTGCCGTAATCACTCGACAAAACAGTTCCGATTCCACTGCTCATGTGCGGGTTATGACAGCTTGAACATTGCATTGTTCCGTTGAACAATCTGATGGTGGTATAATTTCCGCCACTTCCATTGCTTCCGCTGTATCCTTTCCATACTGCTGACACGGGGTCAACCGCCGGATATAATTCTTCCGGAACTACTGCTTGAACTGCGTTGTAGTCAAAGTTGACCGGATGCGTGTGCGCCATATCGGTCCATGTACCGCTTGCACCGATTGTTGCAGAGTGTGGTACGTGTGAAACATCGCCGGTTGTTCCGCCGCCTTGATATGCTGTCGGTGAGAAAATACCGACACTACCATCATGGCAACTTAAACAATATGACGAGAAGTTATCTTTGAAACC
>JACPVN010000193.1 GCA_016191715.1 Ignavibacteriota bacterium
CGCGCGCTCTTTGTTCTGAAATTGAGAACGTTCCTGCTGACACGCCACTACAACTCCTGAAGGAACATGTTTGATTCGAATTGCTGTTTCGACTTTATTCACATTCTGTCCCCCTTTTCCTCCGGCTCGATACGTATCAATTTCCAAATCTTCCGTCCTGATTTCAATTTCAACATCATCTTCAATTTCCGGATACACAAACACGGAAGAAAAAGAAGTGTGTCTTCGTGCGTTCGCGTCAAAAGGAGAAATTCTGACAAGACGATGCACACCATTTTCCGCTTTCAAATATCCGTAAGCAAACTTTCCTTGGATTTCAATTGTCGCGCTTTTAATTCCTGCGCCATCGCCTTGCAATTCATCAAGCAAAAACACTTTGTACTTTTTTTGTTCAGCCCAACGTGTGTACATGCGAAGTAACATCTCAGCCCAATCCTGTGCTTCGGTCCCTCCTGCGCCTGAATGGATAGTCAGGATACAACTCTTTTCATCATCATCGCCGCTTAACATATTTCTAAATTCTAAGTCAGCCATGACAGAACGAATCTCCGTAATCTCCTTCTCAAGTTCAGTTGCAAATGTCTCATCTCCTGACTCGACTGCTAATTCAAGCATCGCCCCTCCATCATGGTATTTTCTTTCAACACCACGAAATGCTTCGGTCCATTCTTTCCGCTTTGTAATTTCCTGCATCACCTTTTGGGCTTTGATATTATCTCCCCAAAAGTTTTCTGCATGTGTCTGAGCTTCAAGCTCTGCTATTTGCGATTCCTTTGCATCAACGTCAAAGATACCTCCGAAGTTGTAGAAGTTTCTCGTTGAGTTCTGTTAATTGTTCTTTTAAATCTTCAAACATGATTATAATAAATTGATTTGTTCTTCTATTTCGATTTCCATCCTCAGCATTGCACTGCTGAGTGTTTTCCCTTGTGCATCATTTTTGAGAGAAACGGTTCCGCCGCCACCAAGTGAATTATGAAGAAGAAAGTTCAACGCATTCAAATTCGGTAATTCGAATCGTTCAACTTTACCAAGACAAATTCCTTTGAAATGATTCTTGACTCGTTCTGCTGTTACATACTTCTTCATGATTGAATAGTATTCTGGTTTCAGAGCAATGAGGCCGACGTTACCTGTATCTCCTTTATCGCCGGAGCGGGCATGACAGATTTTTAATAGTTGTATTTTCATAACACTACATTAACTTGGAATAAAATTAGAAATAATCGTTCAATAAACAAAACTTGATCCACTGGTTATGCACACATTCATTCAGTATCCCCGAAAAGAACCAACTGGTGAATGACCTCTTGCCAAGCCTCTTCAGGAGAACGTGGAAGCTCTAGATTCTTTTGTACCTCGCTGGAGATGCTAAAAAATTCGCGACGGAGTCGGTGTTCATCCAATCTTAATCTGTCAAATAGATCTGCTATGTGAGAGAGAACCGCAGGGGCTTGAGAGGTATTCTTTGGATCAAAAGGCGGGAATTGAATGAGGAGCGCAGAATCTGTTATCACTCCTAAGTTTCTAGGCCCGTTCGCGTCTATATAGCACACCTCAATTAGTGTCTCAAGTGCTGCTTGGTGCTTCCCCTCTTGCAACAAGAGTTGCGCCATTCTGAACCGAGTGTTTCGATATAAACCCCAATTCAACTTCTGCGCATGTTCCATCAATTGCTTATTGTAAACTCCCCAAAGGATATCATGATGAGAGGGTTCGCGTCCCCAATTATGTACGTAAGCAGCTTGTAGAGAGTCATAGTATTCTTTCACCTCAAAGTATTCCCTTTCGATCTGATTGTACTTGGACTCGACATCCCATTGGCGATCAATTTCTATGGCATCCTTTTCAGTGAGCACCACGCGGTTTCGGTCTGACGGTCTCGTTCGGACGAAAATTGAATTGTTACAGTTTGGACATTTTGTCTTGCGGGCAGGGAACTTCTTTAGCGCCTTGGAACAAAAAGGACAAATGGGTTCTGTGCATCCGATGTGCTTGTGCAGAGGTCGCGTTACCATTCTGTCACGGAATAAGGACAATGGGCATCAAACGGACTGCGGCTAAGGTGCCGCAGTGATAATTATGAATTTTGTACTTTATCAACCAAGACTTCCTTTTAATTCGATTTCTCACAATGCTGATTCGTTCAGATCAGAAGGAGTTCTTCGGACTTGAGCCGCTGAATAGACAGCCATGCAACGTTGACTTAATCTTTACCAACCCC
>JACPVN010000194.1 GCA_016191715.1 Ignavibacteriota bacterium
CTCCCCACTTACTATCTATCGAAATGTTCCCAGCAATACTCCGCAATTCAATTGCTTCATCAAATCAAGAGTTCACAACTTTTAGTAGAATTTCTTAGTCAAGCAATTTCTCATTCCCCACACATTTTCAAAAAATAAATCACCAATAAAAAAAGGCGACCCTGTTCCGAATCGCCTTTTCCCTATGCACTTGATGATTAGTTACTTCACCAAGACCATCTGTTTCACTTCATTAAACACCGGACTGATTCCGTTTTCTATGTTAGATTCCACCAGAAGACGATAATAATACACTCCTCCCGGAAGATTGCCTGCATCAAATCGAATCTGATATTCGCCTGCCTCTATCTCTTCCCGATTCAAAATTAATTCGACTTGTTGTCCAAGTACATTATAAATCTTCAATGTCACTAATCCGAAATTGGCAATTCGAAATCCGAAATTTGTCGTCGGATTGAACGGGTTAGGATAGTTCTGACTCAGACTGAAGGTTTCTGGTTTCCGGTTTGAGGTTTCAAATTCTTTCTGTAACTCTTCCGCATCAATCTCGAGAACTTCTGAAGATGTTACTGACGCGATGAGAATTCGACCTTCATTTCCATCCTCACCGAATCCTGAAAGAACCGTGAATCCTGAAAATTCGATTCCTACATTCATTTCATCTTCTGTTTCAATCTCTGACGATTCAGCAATGACTTCGTTTTTTGTCACTGTCTCCATCGTCTGTGAAGACTTCAATGTCTGAGCGTAAACTGAAGCCAACCCAAACAGACATGCTATCAGGTATATAAATAATTTCCATTTCATAATAGTATTCCTTGAATAATATTTTACTTGTTAAGTTCTTCCGGCGTTGGAACCTTAGGCAACTTTGGAATTTGTAATTCTGTCGCCCGACTTGCTTTTTGATGTGTAACATTTTCCAACCGTAGTTCAGGTGAAACACCAAACAGTTCAGGATGTAGATACGAACCTAGTTCTTTCCCGACTTTTTCTTCTTCAACCGGAATGCGATGAGCATTTGCATACGCATCTTGCCTGATTCCGGTAACTTGCCATGAAACTTTTCCGCCGGGTTTCCCCCCTGCAATCGTAAACCGGTTGTTCTCGATTTCTTTTGCAATGTGAAGATCCGGCGCTGAACTTCCGATTGCTGTCAGCTGATAACGAAAATCTTTATTCAGAGCGCCGAACCAGTCGGGAAGTTTTACTTCTGCCTGACCACTGCCATCAAGAAACACTGTTCCATCATAAATATTTTTCATATCAGGACTCTCTACAAACGAGTGGTAAAGATATTTGTTTGCCGGATCTAATGGATGGTCAATTTTGAATGAACCTGCAGACTTGCTCAACGTTCCGCTAACATGCGTTTTCCCGCTGAACCATCCGGCATAACCACTTGCACTAGAGCCCCATATTCCGTATGCTAATGTGCCGTTATTTGCAATCCCATAAACACCGGTACCATCCGATCCGGACGAAATACCCTTCACTCCATTTATATATCCCTGACCATAGATTCCATCATCGTTTGTTGACATCCCGGATACTCCGATATTATTTACACTCAGTCCCAACATACCGTAACTCGCCGTACTTGAACCGAGAACTGCTGTGCCGGTTGATGTAACACCATACACCCCGATATTTCCGGAACTGCCAAAAACACCGATATTATCAGCATTAAAACCGTAAACCCCGATTCCGCCAATTGCATCAGACATACCATAAATAGTCGGTGAGGCATCACCTATTGCAGAAAATGACTTCGCGAGTAAATTTGCAATGGGTGATACACTGTTCGCTTGTTCGGCTCTCTCAGCTGTATAGGCGTAAGGCACTGAGGTTAATTGATTAATTCCGGGAATTGTATATGGAAGTGTCGGTAATCCTGATTTCGTAGGTGCAGTCACCACAATTACTTTCAACCACAATAATTTATTTGCCAGCCACATATTTCCGAGTTCTGTACCGTCTTCTCCTATAGTTGTGGTATAAACTCCGTTTTTACCGACCACAACTTCCGTTGAATAACCTGATGAGTAAAGTGTTGTCGTTGAATCCTCATAAAAATTGAAACTTAACGTATAAAGCCCTGGTTTGGGATATTTAGTCTTATAGGATGAGGTAAGATATTTCACAACTCCCTGATAAGTAACCTTATGAGGAATCCCCGAAATCTGACTTTGCACACTTACACTAAGTAAGAACATACACATGATGAATAAAACAAACTGTTTCATAAAAAGTATCCTTTATGTTTGATGAAAAAAATAATTGAGTAATAATTTCACTACAAAGATACTTGATATGCTTTCGCAGTACACCTACATTCCAATGTAGTTTTTGCCAATTGTGATGATAAGCAAAATGAAGTGTAAAAAGAGCGGGAATGTGTTTGAGAGATTTTGAAATGAATCGTGTAGTAAGGAAAAATTATTTCTCGTTACTACTATGAACACAGATAAAGCGTCTATCAATCGTACAACACGAGTGTGCCTCTATGAATTATCCGATGTTGACGGATTAACAAATAATCTTATGTATTTTTTGAAGTAATATTTTTCAATATTTTCACAGCACGAGTAATATCTTTCTGAGAAAATATTGCTTTACCGGCTACCAATACATTTGCACCTGCTTTCATTAATTCTGCAACTATTGTGACGTCAACTCCTCCATCAACTTCCAGGAATTGTTCCGCAGAGGTCATCATTGAGCGAATCTCTTCTACCTTTTTCAACATCGAAGGAATAAATTTTTGTCCTCCAAATCCAGGATTGACAGTCATGACAAGAATTAAATCAACATCTTCGATAATTTCATCGAGAGAATGTGTTGGTGTCGAAGGATTGAGAGAAACACCCGCTTTCATACCGAGCGATTTTATTTGTTGAATTGTCCGATGAAGATGCGGACAGGTTTCAATATGTACGGTTAAAATATCACTTCCAGCTTGTTTGAACGCTTCGATGAATCGTTCAGGTTTTTCTACCATCAAATGTGTATCGAGTGGAAGTTGAGAAATTGACCGGACCGTCTTAACAAGCATCGGACCGAAAGTAATGTTGGGTACGAAGTGTCCATCCATAATATCCAGGTGAAGCCAATCGGCTCCTCCCTTCTCAACGAATCGGATTTGCTCTTCGAGATTCCGGAAATCGGCGGAGAGGAGTGATGGGGCTACTACAATTGATTTCGGATTTCGGATTTCGGATTTCGGATTAGTTTTCATGATGATTTCGGATTA
>JACPVN010000195.1 GCA_016191715.1 Ignavibacteriota bacterium
AGACATCAAGTACACCTTGAAGAACTTCCGCACCACATAAATTCTGAATGAGTTGAGCGGCTCTGTCAATCGCAACGGTTGTAATGTTCGGATTTGCTCCCCGCTCAAATCGCTGAGAAGCATCGGAAGAAATACTTAAATATTTTGCAGTTCGCCTGACACTTCTTGGTTTGAAATACGCACTTTCAAGCAATACATTTTTTGTCGCTTCTGTAATCTCGGTATTCTCTCCTCCCATCACACCTGCAACTGCGATATTCTTTTCACCATCGCAAATCATGAGCGTGTCACTTTTTAACGTCCGTTCTTTGTGGTCGAGCGTTGTAAACTTCTCTCCTTCCTTCGCACACTTCACAACTATCTTATGTCCCGTCAACGTATCATAATCGAAGGCATGAAGCGGATAGCCATATTCCATGAGTACATAATTGGTTACATCAACGACGTTGTTTACCGGTCGAATTCCGATTGCAGTCAGACGATTTTGTAACCACGTCGGAGACTCAACAACTCTTACATTGAACAAAACTCTCCCGGAATACCTCGGACAGTTTTCTCCATCTTCGATGATGATTGAAGCCGCCTCGGAAGTCTTCTTGGTACTTTCTTTAAGATTGATTTCAGGATAAGTAACATTTGAATCAAGAAGCGCGGCAACTTCTCTCGCAATTCCGATGTGACTGAGAGCGTCTGCACGATTGGGAGTAATTCCAACTTCAAAAACAATATCATCTTGTCCCAAAAATTCAGCCAAAGAAGTTCCGGCTTTCGCTTCGGAATCGAACACCATAATTCCGTCTTTATCATCCCCCAAAGCAAGTTCGTAGGCAGAACAAATCATCCCGAACGATTCAACACCGCGAAGTATGACATTGGAAAGTGTAAACGGCTTGCCATCCGGGTCGTGCTGATTGTGAGGTACAACTGCGCCGGAAAGCCCGACTGCAACGATTTGTTCCGGAGCAACATTCGGAGCGCCACATACAATTTGCAAGACTTCGTTGCCAACATCAACCTTGCAAATGGTTAACTTATTTGCGTTCGGATGTTTGCTCGTTTCAAGAACTTTACCGACGACAAACTTTTTATACTTCGCTCCGAGATGTTCGATATCTTCAATCTCAAGCCCCACCATCGTCAACTTATGAGCTAACTCTTCCGGGGTGATGTTGATATTAACGTATTCTTGTAACCACTTGAGAGAAACTTTCATAAACTCTTTCGCCGCTTAGAATTGTGACAGAAACCGGATTTCATTTTCAAACAATAGTCTGATGTCATCAATGCCGTACCTCAACATCGTAATGCGCTCAATACCCATACCGAACGCGTAGCCGGTGTACTTTTCCGTGTCGTATCCGACTGAGGAAAAGACATTCGGGTCCACCATTCCGCAACCAAGAATTTCTAACCAGCCGGAACCTTTACAAACACGGCAACCTTTCCCATGACAGAGAAAACATGTAATATCCATCTCTGCGCTCGGTTCAGTGAAAGGAAAGAAACTCGGACGAAAACGATATTTCAAACTGCTCCCGTACAATTGCTTGGCAAACGCGACCAACGTTCCTTTCAACTCGGCAAAATTGACATGCGTATCAACATACAACCCTTCAACCTGATGGAACAGGCAATAACTGCGAGCACTCACCGCTTCATTCCTGTACACCCGACCGGGAATGATAACGCGAATCGGCGGTTGTTGTTTTTCCATGACTCGAATCTGAACAGGCGACGTGTGCGTTCTGAGAAGAACTTTTTCTGAGATAAAGAATGTATCCTGCATATCTCGCGCAGGATGGTCAGGCGGGAAATTTAATGCTTCAAAATTATGGTAGTCATCTTCAATCTCCGGTCCGGTTTCGACGGTGAAGCCCATCCCTAAGAAGATGCGTTTGATTTCATCGAGGGTTTGCATGAGCGGATGTTTGGAACCGACCCAGTGCTTTCGTCCGGGAAGCGATAAATCAATCTTAGATGCTCGCTTATTGGATGTCTGTTCGAGAGTGGCTTTCTTTTCATCAAAATTTGACTGAACAAGAACGCGCAACTCATTCAATGCCTTCCCGGCTGCGGGTCGTTGGTCTGAAGGGACGTCCTTCAACTTGTCAAACAATTCAGCAATCTGACCTTTGCGAGCGAGAAAGTTTATTCGGAACGCATCGAGCAATTGAACATCAGTCACCTTCTCGAGTTCCGTCAACGCATTTTGTTTGATTATGTTTATTGTGTCAAGCATAGCACAAGTTCATTTCATAAAATGAAAAATCTTCTTCAAAAATAAAGAACGGGACAGTCTCAATATATAAGGTCTCGTCAGCCTGAGCGAAGTCGAAGGCATAGTGAGTGATTTATGGTTCGACTTCGCTCACCATGACGTTGGACGACTATTTGAGACCGCCCCTGATTTCAATTATCTTAAAAGAAGATTTACGCTGTTGCAAACTTAACGACTTCAGCGAACGCGTTCGGGTGACGCGCTGCCAAATCTGCCAACACTTTCCTGTTGATATCAACACTCTTTTTATTGAGTGCATCAATCAAGCGTGAGTATGTTGTACCATACAAACGTGAGGCGGCATTGATACGCGCAATCCACAGTTGACGGAAATCGCGTTTCTTTTTTCTGCGGTCACGGTAAGCGTGTTGTCCCGCTTTATCAAGATGATGTTTCGCTATGGTGAGGACTTTACTTCGTGCGCCCCAGTATCCTTTCGCGCGTTGCAGAAGACGTTTCCGTCTGCGATGCGATGCTACTTTATTTTGTGAACGTGGCATTTCATTTTCTCCTGTTCAAAGTTATGATTGAATCATGATTGCTATTTTTTTATCCTCTGTCGAATGGACGAGGGTTGATTTACGAAGGTGGCGTTTTCGCTTTGTCGTCTTCGACGTGAGGATATGACTGCGAAATGCTCGCTTGCGTTTTACCTTTCCGCTTGCGGTAAGTTTAAAACGTTTTCTTGCACCTGAATTTGATTTTTGCTTTGGCATAATTCAATATTATGATTGTGATTCTTTTGATTTACTACTACTTTTTTTCTTCGACCCGCGTTCCGGGGCGAAAATCATTGCCATACTTCGACCTTCTAACTTTGCTTCCTGATCAATCTTTGCAAAGTCGGCGAGACTTTCGGCAATCCGGGCAAGCAGAACTCTGCCCTGCTCGGTGTATGTCATTTCCCGTCCTTTGAACACAACCGTCGCTTTGACCTTGTGCCCATCTTCAAGAAATTGTTTTGCGTGACGAATTTTAAACTCAACATCGTGGTCATCGGTGTTCGGATGAAACCGCAATTCTTTCAGTAATGTTACCTGTTGATTCTTACGTTGGATTCGTTCTTTCTTCGATTGTTCATACTTGTACTTTCCTATGTCCATGATTTTACACACAGGCGGTTGTGCATTCGGAACAATTTCAATCAGATCAAGACCTTGTTGTCTTGCCATGTTCAACGCCTCGGAAGGCGTCATGACTCCAAGCTGACCGCTTTCGTCAATTACTCTGACTTGCTTCGCTTTGATTTCTTCATTTATACGAACTTGATCTGAACCCTTAATAACGTATCTCCTATTGTGGTAACGATTTTGTTAAATATTCTTGTTTGATTTTTTCTGCAATCTCTGCCAATCCCATCACGCCAACATCACCCAGTTTGTGCCGACGAACTGAGACTGTCGTATTTTCTTTTTCTTTCTGACCAACGACAAGCATGAATGGAACTTTCTTCATTTCCCAATCACGAATTTTGAAGTTGATTTTTTCACTCCGGTCATCCATTTCAACACGGAGACCGTTTGCTTTCAATGCATCATAGACTGATTGAGCATATTCACGTTGTGCATCTGTAATCGGCATTACCGCTACCTGAACCGGCGATAACCAAACATGAAACGCACCGGCAAAATGTTCTGTAATAATTCCGATGAATCGCTCGAAGGAACCAAAAATTGCACGATGAATTGCTACAGGACGTTTCCGCGTTCCGTCTTCTGCAACGTACTCAAGGTCGAATCGTTCCGGCAACATAACGAAATCAAGCTGAATTGTTGCTACCTGCCATTCGCGTCCGATTGCATCTTTGATTTGAATGTCAATCTTCGGTCCGTAAAACGCGCCATCTTTTTCTTTGATTGCATATTTCAATCCGTTACTTTCGAGCCCGCTCCGTAACGATGCTTCTGCTTGTTCCCAAAGTGCGGGGTCACCCA
>JACPVN010000196.1 GCA_016191715.1 Ignavibacteriota bacterium
CCTTGAATTACTTCTAAAGAAAAAAACTGTTGTTTAGATGCATGCTCTGCCTGATAGATAGGATACAGGTGTGAATGCCATCTTTCATCGGAGCCGTATGGTGTAACAGATCTCTCTCCAAGTAAAGCACCGGAGATCTCATCTAACAACTCTGTAGTCAGCGGTTGTTCAGATAAAAATGGTATTTCGACTTTTATGACACCGAACAATGGATAGAGAACTTGTTGAGACTTCCGCAAGCGTATATACCAAAAAGCAGTCTTCCCTCCGTATCCTTCATAAGCAGTTGTGCGATGATTCGGAGGAAGTTCTCCCAGCAATGAGACAACATTTTGTTTCTCTCTTGATTTTCCAGTTTGAGAATGAAACTTCTGAACACTGGTAAATGATTTCGCTACACCTATTACTCCGGTACTTTGCATTCCGCCACCGTACTTCCCAAACGAAACAAGTCCGTCTTTGATCATCCAATGATTTGAAATCTTCTCCTTGAATTCTCGTACAAGTTCGAATTCCATTGTGCTCATCAAGTGTCGTGTTTTGCTCCGTCCCCGTTCTCTTAAATCTTGAGCTTCATTGAAGTCACCACTATACGCATCCATCTCCACCAAATCTTTGATAATAATATTGACCTTCGACTCTCTCGTTGATTTCTGAATCCGTTCCCATGCCGCTTCAGAAATTCTCGATTTTGCAAGAAGAAGAAACCATTGGTGTCGTTTGAAACCATGAACAATACTCAATTTTCCTTCATCATCACGCTCAAGAATGACGATAGCTATCTGAGCAAGAAATATCGGTGTTGCTCTGTCATGTTCGAGTCCGGTAGCAAGGAAGTAGTGTCGGTACGAACCATCGAGAAAATATCGGAAAAAATGGTTTGTCTTTCTATTAATAGGTTGAAGAGAACGATACTTCCACGCCGGCTTGGGAATTTCTAAAGAAGTCTCGACAAGAAGATTATCACCGGAAAGTTTTGTATCGTCCCGTTCTTCTTCGCCAACAAAAGTCATTTCTTCAACGGCACCTTTACTCGCGGGAAGGAGTTCGAGTTGGTTAGAAACGACAGACATTATTTGCTTTAATGTGTTTGTAAATTCTTTCATTTTCTTTGATACTTGCTATTTGTATCCGTGTATATTATATTATTACCGAACCATTCAAAATTCCAATGTGATAAAATTAGTGTCGAGTTTATAAAGCGCCACTCAAAGCCGAAAACCCCGACGAAGTCAGGGAAACCGTCAAATCGGTAGTGCTGGGCAATCAGTACGTAGGCTTTCCGGGCGCTTTTTATTTTTTTAATCGAAAATTCCAAACCGTAAATCTATCTCTTCCCCAAGGGGAGTCATTTTGTAAATTCGGTAGTCCCGCTTGGTGAGCAATATACTTAGAAAGTTCTTTTTTTGAATCTCTCGTTCCTGCAAGCAAATCATATCCGTTTTTTTGAAATCCAACCGCACCAATAATTATATCATTGATCTGAATCAATTCTGACTTCTTAGAATCTCTTGGCTCAACCGATACAAACGGATTGGTTTCAATCGAATATTTTTTCTTCATCCCACGGTTGAGGACTACTTTCAACGTGTTTAATTTGTACTTCGTGGTTCGATAATCTACGTGAATCATGAACCTGTCGTTTTCTTCCTCCCGGCAGTACCGTTTCCCGAAGCTATGAAGCAAGAGTTGATAATAGAACTTGTAAAACCCTATCTCTTCATCACCTTTGTTAAATCTTTTGTGGTCAGTCTGATGATTATCAATGATGATGCAATGAAAATGTATCTTATCGGTATTGTTCAAAGCGAAGAAGTAATCAACAAACCTTTTGTATTGCGCCAGTTTCTGGTTCGTCACCTTTGTCCATTTTAGCTCAGAATACATTCGTTGCTCTGCGCGAAATTTCTGCATTGTCTCATTGAACTCCTTTACCCCCTGAGAATCAATGAGCAACCCACCGATAATCATGAAACGATCTTTTGATTGCCTACTTTCATCGCAATAAACATGATAGAGCATTCCTACCTCATCTCCTCCAAACTCTCCTTAATATCCTTCAGTTCTTCTTTGGTTAACCCCCACAACTCAGCCGCAAGCTCATCAATTTGTTCTTCGAGTTCGCTCACACTGATGCCTGCGGCAACTTTCTCGTGGCATTGTTTGGAGAGACGAGCAAGTTCCTTGTGGTCCTCGTTGTTCGAGTCATATTTTGGAATCTTGATATTCTCCAACACATGGGCAGAGAAAAACCAAGCAATGTATCCTGTAATTATGAAACATGAGATACTAGAATTTATTAATGAACAGAAGTAATGTGCTTCAACTTCAACGTGAAAGGGTACGAACATTGTGTTATGTTCAGGTACAACAACCTTCATCTGCTTTCCTACCCTCCAAGAGCCTACAACTACTGATTGACTTCCCGATGCAAGCCCTTTCCAGACAACTTTGAAAGGAGCCAAAGTGTTTTCGCTGACATTGTAAATGGAATAGAACGGCTCACCCTCGAGATATTTCTTATAACCACTCCTTGAAAGAAGTTTCTCTCTGAAACGACTTAGGTAAGCGAGCGTTTTAGGAGCATTTTTTTCCATCCATTTCAATGCGTAGCCAGTTCTTTCATTTGGGTTCTGAGAAACGATGATGTATGAAACAGGTGTGCCCCTCCAACGATTAAGATCTCGGCCCCGAAGGAGTGGATAAACTAAGATCGTTTCGATTTCTTCCTCGACGGGTTCTATCTTGATTTTTCCATCATCATAAAGATTTGAAAATCGAACTAAACCATCGTGGGACGGTTTTATTGTTCCCCAGAATACACCGTTCAACCACGTAGAGCTTCCAGCATATGCAGTATATGCCGCTTGTCCTAGAACTCGCTGGATTGCTGCAAGCGCTTTTGGTTTTGCAGACATCCACGGCGAAGTCTCACTCTCACCAACAGGTTGAGCTTTGAGGTTTGATCGCACAGTTGCTTTACTTGCTTCTTCGAATGTGTAGTCGAGTTCGATTTTACCTTTCTCCTTTTTTCTCCAAAGCGTATAAGGAACTGGGTACTTTGTCCTTTCTCCCTTAATAGCAAGTACTAATGCGGTGCGATTCGTAGCGCCTTCAAACGGTTGTAAATCTACCATGTCATCGAGTTGCTCCACCTTGAAGTATGCCCCTGTCTGTCCAAGTCGAAATCTCCTAAATCCATCTCCTGCCCCTTGTGATTTGAAGATCGTCTGAGTAATCACAAAACAGAGTTTGCACTTGACTTTCAAATATTTGTCAATAGCCACATACATCATCAACATTGAGATATCTTTCTTCCCGCCACCCAATCGAGCTTCGTGTCCACTGAGTGAGAACAGGCCGTAGTTCTGCCAGAGCACTTTCGTTTGGTCTCGATATGTCTGAGGTAAGTCTTGCCAATTCACCCACGGCGGATTGCCA
>JACPVN010000169.1 GCA_016191715.1 Ignavibacteriota bacterium
CAGGATATACAGCTAAATTTGCAGGATTGAATAACCTGAGCAAAGGTGTTTTCATTGATATTAATAGCGCCATTGATAAGCCGCATTTAACACTGTATGAATTTGAAAACGATTATTCGCGACTGAGTTTTCAAAATGGTTCTGTAGAAGGGTATTGGACAATAGCCGGAGTGACCAACTCGACAGCAAGTAGTTCGCGTTTGAATTTTTATTCAAGCCAACTTGGTGCGGATGCGATGAGTATAACAGGTTCCGGAAATGTTGGGATCGGAACAACAACTCCTTCCGCAAAATTTGAAGTGGTTGATAATGCGAACGCGGCGAATATGAAAATAACAGGCAGTGGAACATGGGGTTCTCAATTAGAATTAAATCCAACGGAAACAGGAAGTAAACGATGGATGCTTTCGTCAGTTGGCACAGCAGGCGCAAGCAGGCAAGGAAATCTTGAATTCACCAATTCCACAGACGGTACGACGGCATTGGCACTCAGTCCTACCGGCGCCGTAACAATCAGTGGCGCGCTAAAACCAAATGGCGATGCAGGAACAGCAGGAAAAGTGTTGCAATCCAACGGCGCAAATAATGCACCAACGTGGGTTTCTGTATCAAACGTTCAATATAATAATATTATACAAGTATCGCAGTCAGAGGAAACTGTAGCATGGAGTGGCGGTATCGTTTACCCTCTTCCCGGTATGCTTTATACGTTGAATATTGCTTCACACAGTAAGGTGTTAGTTCAGGTAAATGCTGTAGTGACTGCGTATCCACCTGATATGCTACCCATACGAGGGGACTTCACACAGACTGTAGCACCTGCCGCAAACATGAATAGTCCAATTTTTTCAAAAATATTTGGTGTTAACGGTGCCTATTTTGAACCAACTTTCTTACAATTCCTGATTGAACTTGATGCCGGCTCGTACGTATTTAATACAAAATTTACTAGAAGTTCTACGGTAAACAATGTAGCAATTGTGGCAGATTGCATTATGATTCTCCAAGTTATACCTCAATAACTCTTTGTAGAGAAAAATATATTATGAAACACACAACATTTTTTCTCTCGCTGTTCTTCTCTGTTTCTTTACAAAGCAAACAGATGTGCGGGACGATTACGTTCTTCAATCTTCATCCACCACAAGCGGCGGCGGGTTTTTGGAAATGCTATCTTACACAACTCGAACTTAAATGATACTTAGGAAATTACTATAATGAAAACTTTATTTGTCACCTTAATTCTATGCATGAACGTCGCCTTCTCGCAAACGCTTCTCCACCCTTGGTCAGTCATTGATTTTGGAGGTGGCGCTGTTTTATCAGATAATGGTCTGCAACTTCTCTCATCAATGGGACAACCGGCTGTTCAGGATGGAGCAGTCGGTAACTACCGTCTCGTCGGCGGATTCGTTCCGGGAACATCATATCTTACAAGCACTTTCGTTGTTACCAATACGAATAACAACGGAGCCGGCTCGCTCAAGCAGGCAATTTTTGATGCGAACGAAAATCCCGGATTGGATTTCATCACCTTCAATATAGCGCCCGGCGGTCATCAGGTAATTCACGCCGATTCCGTTCTTCCGGAAATCACCGACAGTGTCATCATTGATGCGACGACACAGCCCGGCTATGCCGGCTTGCCGCTCATCGAAATTGATGGGACAAATGCGGGAGTGCGTCAGTTCAGCTATGGCGGTCTCCTGATTTCTTCCGGCAGTACAACAATCCGCGGATTGGTCATCAACAAATTCGCGACCGATGGAATATATATCATCGGGGAAGGTTACAACGTGATTGAAGGATGCTACATCGGAACGGATTCTCTCGGCATGGCAGATAGCGGAAACGCGGGGTCGGGAATCACGATTCTTAACTCTCCACATAACCTCATTGGTGGAACAACTGCAAATGCGCGCAATGTCATTTCGGGAAACGAGAGTGTTGGCATTTGGGTGTACGGGTACGATGCGGACTCGAACGTGATTCAGGGAAATTACATCGGCGTTAACCGAACAGGCACGGCGGCAATTCCGAATTATGTTTCAGGAATTGTCGTTTCGTATGGAGACGA
>JACPVN010000170.1 GCA_016191715.1 Ignavibacteriota bacterium
CATTGAGAATATGAAAGTTGTGCTCGAACAATATGCAAAGATTCTTCCGCCGAACTCGCCGAAGATTGAAATGATAAAAAAGCGATGAACGGAACTGGAGCAATCAAAAAAATAAGAACTTCATGCATCCAACAATGTTAACTTCATCGGATAACTATTGCGTCGCAGATGCAACATAATTAGTATAGAAGTTTCTTCCTCAACTAGTTCATTCATAAATTGTTATCAATAAAAAATCCTGTTTCAAAAAAAATGAAACAGGATTTTGAGTGAGCTGAAGGAGAGACTTGAACTCTCGACCTGCTGATTACGAATCAGCTGCTCTACCAGCTGAGCTACTTCAGCAACTATTTACACGGTTGGCTTGTGACCGTAAAACACGGTCGGAAAAAATTCTGATACTTCTGCGTTCCCGCCCGTCATCCATTCTTTTTGAGGAAGGACAGTACGTAATGTCCAATCTTTTGCAACTTCACCTGCAGATTCACTCTCAATCATTTCAATAGTTTCCCACGGACAATATTTCACGCAGAGTTTACAACCGATACAAACATCAAGGTCTATCTCAACGATTTTTTTATGGACATCATAATCCGGACCCGCGACAACGTAAATACAATCAACCGGGCAAAATTCGAGACAAACCTCGCATCCGGTACAACCTTCCTGATTAACTACTGCTAATTCTTTTGGTCGTTTTTTTCGAGCCGGTGCCGGAGGTTTAGGTGGAGAAATAATTTGGGTGGCATCCATCAATTTTCAGAACATTTTCATTTGATTCGGTGCAAATTAACAAAAAAAACGGCAGTTATCCAAATACTGCATTTTTCACTCTTTATTTTTTTAGAAGTTATACGTTCCACAAATTGTTACTGTGACTCTTGAGTTTGACTTTCCCAAAGTATTTTCTTATAGTTGATGCAGTAATATCAGAAAGTACTTGAATGTCTGATGCCGAAACACATATTCTCTTGTTCAACCAACTCTATCATCAATGAACGTAAAGGTATAAACATGTTTACTCGTTACACTCTTGTTCTTCTTGCAATCTTGTTTTGTCTTACAACTTGTTTGTTGGACGCACAACAAAATAAAATCAAATCCACCTATAACGTCGATCCAAATCTTGAAATTACGTTTGCCACACCTCCAACTGTGGTAACAAACCCCGCTACTGTAATAGATGCTTTTTCTGCAGTACTGAACGGGACTGTCAATCCTCAAGGAAAATCCACGAACGCACGTTTTCAATGGGGCTTAACATCATCGTATGGCAATCTGACAACTTCAGTAAACGTCGGTTCAGGTACAACGAACAATGTTTTATCTACTCCGATTACCAGTTTAATACCAAATACACAATATCATTTTCGCATCACTGCAACAAATACCGACGGAACATCAAATGGAATTGACAGAGTGTTTACAACTGCTTCAGTTCCCGCTCCACTTGTTCGTTCAATACCGGCATCTGATGTCGGGCAAACATTCGCAACGTTGAATGGAGAGGCAAATCCAAACGGGTATTCTACTGATGCTTGGTTCACTTGGGGGAGTGATTCGTTGATAAATGTTACAAGTCCCATCAGTCTTGGAAGCGATACTTTTTTTGTTCCATTCACATCAACACTTACTGATTTACTCCCAAATACAACATATCAATACTTTGCAAACGCGCAAAGTGTCGGAGGACTCTCAACAACCGCGACCACTATGATATTTACTACTCTTTCATCACCAAATGAATATATGCCGGATGGAAACACTGTTGGGCTGTATCATCTAAATGATGCAAAGGAATTTATACAAGATTACAGCGGACAAGAGAACCATGGTGTGATTGATACAGTAACGGGAACGTCATCACCGGCAATTATCCCCGGCAAATATGGTAATGCCCGCGACTTTTCTTACTTCACTCAAGAAATAACAATCTTCCCGAACTCATCACTTGAATTTACCGATGAAGATTTTACTCTTGAAGCATGGGTTAATCCGGAGTTTTACGGACTTGGTGATGTTGTCATCATTGGTCATGGATCCTTAACTGATACATCGTTGGCATTTCAATTGAGAATCAACCCCTTCTATCAACTCGAAGTAAATTTAAGTGGAGACGGAACATTACAATCACAAACTGTGACATTAAGCGCTCCTGTAGTTACCAATACGTGGCAACATGTCGCCGCTGTCATTGATATGGTCAATTTCGAAGTTAGAATTTTTCACAACGGAGTCTTACAGCCGACTTCTTCTAGTGGCGCATTTCCAACCATACTGCACATTTCGCCTACGCCAATAACAATTGGTTCATTTGCAGGGGTCGCGAAAACATTTGCCGGTTTATCACACTGTTCAATTGATGAAGTACGGATTTCGAATATTGGCAGACAACCCTTCGAATTCAAAATTCCGGGAACAATTTCCGGCGTAAAATTCTGGGACAGAGTGAATCCCGGTTATTATGATGAAAGCGCAGGAGATACCGTGTTGGGTAATTGGGGAATAGTTCTCCAGCAACTTCCATCGAACGATGAAATTTCGTACACCTTTGAACCGGAAACAACCTACACAGATCAGTTTGGATTTTACACCTTTACCGAATTGAACTACGGCACGTATATGATTTCAGAAATTTTACAGGAAGGATGGCTTCAAACGTATCCGGCAGGAGATGGGAAACACACGCTGACAATTTACGACGGCACTGCTCAAACTAATATCAATTTCGGCAACGTTGACGGTTATGAATTTGATGGACCGGATGGAGGTTCTTGGAGCGACCCGACAAACTGGGAAGGAAACCAAACTCCGGGGAACAATACACCGGTTTATTTTGATTCGGTAGAAATTGTCTTTGATGTTCCATTTGACGATTCTATCGGTGCATTACGTATTGGTCCGGGCGGCACATTAACATTTGATATTACTGCAACATCAACACTCGGTTCCGGCGGCGGTTCATTATACATCGAAGATAAACTCACAATTGATAATGACGCTACAATAAACGGCGGCTTCGGAAATGTTTGGCTGTATTGCGACGGTGATTTTCAAAACCAAGGCACTTTCAATGCAGGAAACTCAAAAG
>JACPVN010000072.1 GCA_016191715.1 Ignavibacteriota bacterium
CCGAAGAAGCCGGAGAGATATGCAACGCCATTCACCATTCCATCAACCACAAACTTGTCGAAACCGCCGCCGCCGCCCCAGAACATGCAGAATGTGAGTAACATTGCACACAGCGCTCCAAGCCCCGACCATACACCGCTCATAAATCCGGCATCAGCCGGCATCAACCAGATAAACGAGTATGTTGCGACAACTGCCGAGACAAATAATCCGCCAAACATAAATACTTTTGCGTTGATGGGTTTCTCTTTCCAGTTTTGTTGATAGCCGAATACAACGGCTTTCGTCCATGTCGCTGTACCGTTCACCATTCCATCTACAATCATCTTGTCAAACCAATTGAGGATTTTTGTAATGCCAAGTGTTCCACCAACGACGGCTGAACCGTACAACTCATCGAAGAACCATTTGTTGTAGAGAAACGTGTGCAGTCCCGGTAACTTCGCGGCAACTGCATCTGCTGAAATTTTCTTTTGATAATATGTCAGATAGGAAACGTACATTCCTATTGCGGCGACGAGAAGCGATAAACCCATTGCCATATAATGCATGTGGTGCATTTCTTCTTCAAACTCATGCGGACCGATTGCCGCGACAGTTGCAGGAACAACCGACTCCGGTCGCTCGACTGCTTTTGCCAGCCAACCGCTCGCTCCGTCCAACGGATTGAATGAAAAGAAAATCCAGAAACTCAGAGTTGCAAAAACGACTAACGGTATCGTAATCACTTTCGGTGATTCATGGATATGTTCGATGCGATGACTGTCGTTGTGTTTTCCAAAAAACGTCATGAAAATCATTCGCATCATATAAAACGCCGTCAATCCTGTAACGAAGAACATCACGATTGGAATGAGCCAGTGACCTGTCGTTTTACCGAACGCAAGCGTACCGGCGAGAATCATATCTTTGCTCAAAAATCCGGAGAACAACGGAACACCTGCAATCGCCGCTGTGTAAATCAAAAACACTTTGAACGTAATTGGCATTTTGTCTTTTAATCCGCCCATGAAGCGCATATCTTGCGGGTCGGTATGATGGTCGTGCATGTGGTGCGTTGCATGATGCATCGCATGAATCACAGAACCGGAGCCAAGAAATAATCCCGCTTTGAACATCGCGTGAGTTACGAGATGAAAGAATCCCGCAGTATAAGCGCCGACTCCAAGTCCGACAACCATGAAACCGAGTTGTGAAACAGTTGAGTAAGCAAGAACTTTTTTGATGTCGTTCTGTGCGATGGCAATTGTTGCTGAGATGAATGCTGTAATCATTCCGACGTACGCAATTACTATCAACGCATCTGCTGTCATCATCGGGAAAGTTCGAGCGACGAGATACACACCGGCGGCAACCATCGTTGCGGCGTGAATGAGAGCGCTGACGGGAGTCGGACCTTCCATGGCATCAGGTAACCAAACGTGGAGAGGGAATTGCGCCGATTTTCCAATCGCTCCACAGAAGATTAATACTCCTGCGGCAGTCAGCCATGTTTCACTCCCCATCGGGATTTGACCCGAACCGATGGCATCAAATATTTCTTTAAAACCGAATGTGTGGAATGTGTAATATAAAATCATGATGCCGGTGAACATTCCTATGTCACCGATACGGTTGACTACAAACGCCTTCTTTGCCGCATCCGATGCTGATTTTTTTTCATACCAATGACCAATAAGGAGATACGAACTTAATCCCACAAGTTCCCAGCCGACATACATTAAAAAGAAATTGCTGGTGAGAACAATGAGCAACATCGAAAACGTGAAGATACCCAGATAAGCAAAGTATCGTGAGTACCGTACATCGCCGTGCATGTAACCAATCGAAAATAAATGCACGAGAGCGCTAACAAGATTGACAACTACGAGCATGATTGCCGAGAGATTGTCAATCGTAAATCCGAGATTGATGGTGAGCGGACCAATGAGCGGTACGTTTCCGAAATCAACCCATTGGAATGTTGTAACAATCGGTTCTTCGATTTGCAGTTTTCCATAGAGAACGATGACCGAAAACGCAAGGCAAATAAACAGAACCGTCGTTCCGAATTTATCGCTCAGGAAAGAAATTTTCTTTCCAAAGAAAATCTGGATGACAAAACTTGCAATCGGCAGAAGCAGAATTGCAAGCGAGAGATTGACTAATAAATGTTCGTTCATGCTAATATATTCGGTTGAAAGTTATTCTTTCATCTTGCTGATTTCATCAACGTTGACGGTTTTGAATCGTTGATAAATGTTCAGGACAATGGCTAATGCCACGGCGGCTTCAGCGGCGGCAAGAATAATCACAAAAACTGCGGCGGCTTGTCCGTCTAATTTCATTCCGCCATATTTTGAAAAAGCAATGAAGTTGATATTCGCCGAGTTCAAAATTAATTCAACTCCCATGAGAACGAGAATCGCGTTCCGGCGTGTAATCACTCCGTACAATCCGAGCGAGAATAATATCGCGCTGACAATGAGAAAATGTGTTAAGCCAACTTGCATGAAGAGTTAAAAATTAAAAGTTAAAAATTAAAAGTTTTTGCATTTTGCATTTTTAATTTTGCATTGATTTATCTTTTCTTGCAATCATCGCGGCACCGACGAGTGCAACTAAGAGAACAACTGAAGCGATTTCAAACGGCAACAGCCACGTTGTCATGAACATGTTTCCGAGTTCTGCAGTGGTTGCGTTCATTTCCATTGTTGAAGGAACAATTCGCCAGTCGGTAATATAAAACACGCCGCATAAAACCCCGGCTGTTGCGGCAACTATCATCGAAGCAGGAACGGTTTGAAGCGTCCCGGTTTTCAATTCGACATCAATTACTTTGTTGGTCAACATTACACCGAACAACAACAGAACGAGAATACCGCCAACGTAAATCAACAATTGTGTTACTGCAAGAAAATCCGCATTGAGCAGAACATAAATTCCGGCAACGCCAAAGAACGTGAAAAGGAGTGAGAATGCCGAGTAAATAATGTTCTTCGAAAAAACAACAACTGCCCCGGAACCAAGTGTGATGAGAGCGAAGAAATAAAAAATCAAATCGTACATGTTATGCTTTTGTCTCCGTTGATTGTGGAGTTGACGCTTCTGCTTTCACTTCGACAGGTGTTGATACGGGAGTAGTCGCAGTTGCAACAGGAGTTGCAGGCTTTGCAGTAGCGGGAGTTACGCCCGCAGGCGGAGCGGCTTTGGCGGCTGCCGCAGCAGCGGCTTTTTTCGCAGCAGCTTCTTTTTCCATCTCTGCGGCTTTAGCTTTTACATCGGTAATCTCACCTTGCGTAAGCGTTACATAATTGTAAATCAAATCGTGTCGCTTGTATTCTGAAAACTCGTACACATCTGTCATCTTGATACATTCTGTCGGGCAGGGATACGTGCAAAGTCCGCAGTAACAGCACTTGCCGATATCAATAGTAAACTTTGTCACCCATAATTTTTTCTTCTGTCCGGTTGATGTCATCCCGAGGTCATCGGTCGGAAGCGATTTCACTGTTTCAATGTCGAAGCAATTCACCGGGCAGGCGAGGTCGCACTGCAAACAACCGATACAATCATCCATATTAACATAGAGACGATTGCGCGAGCGTTCCGGAATCGGTCGTCGTACGTCAGGATATTGAATCGTTACGGTCGGTTTGAACATGTGCATGAAGGTAATTTTCATGCCTATTAAAATAGTCCAAACTGAAACGAAGATGTCGCGAAAATATTGTTGCATACGTTATTTATTAATTACAAATGTTACGCAACGGACGAATATTTATCAACAAAGTAACCCCATCCTTTAGGATGGGGAGAGAAACATAAACCAAAGAGCGGGCTTCAGCCCTGATTTGGGTGGCTAAAGCCACTGTGATGGTTGAGAGTCTTTCTCCCCCACGATAAATCGTGGGGTTATTTATAGGGTTCTTCATTCGTGCGTAACTTCTGTTAATTACTTGTTTTCTATTGTTCAAAACTTAATCCTTTCAGATTTAAATAGAGAGCATTAGGACAAAGTTCTAATGTTTCGTTCCACGCAATTGCATCTGTTTCTTTATCAATGTACACGCTCTGAAAATTCACTTGTGTTTCCCACACGTTGAAAACACCTTTCCCTACGAGATGGGAAAGACTGACTTCCCCTTGTGTTCCATCATCGTATGCTAACCAGATATGATAATCCGGCAATGCTCGAACTTGAAGCGGTCTTGGCATTTCGTTCATAACAACGTCCACAATCCAACACCAACAACACAAGCGAACGCCCAAGGGATTAATACTTTCCATGAAACGTACATAAGTTGGTCAACACGAAGTCGGGGTAACGTCCATCGTAACCACATCTGAAGAAAAATAAAGAACATTCCTTTTGATAAAAACCAGAAGACACCCCAAATCGGACCGCCGAGGAAATCTCCGAACGGACTGTTCCATCCGCCGAAGAATAATGTTGCGGCGATTGCCGAAACTGCAAACATGTTAGCGTATTCTGCTAAGAAGAAGAGAGCGAACTTCATCCCGCTGTATTCTGTGTGATACCCTGCCACGAGTTCAGATTCCGCTTCGGGAATATCAAATGGTGTGCGATTGGTCTCTGCAAGTGAAGCGACAAAGTAAATCAAGAATGCAACCAACACGAACGGTGGATATTTGAACACAAACCAATTCCAGAACCAGCCCGATTGTTGTTGATTGATTTCCTGCAAGTTCAGGGAACCGGCAATCATAACGACAACAAGAATTGCAATCGCAGTGGGGATTTCATAACTGATGATTTGCGCCGCCGAACGCATAGCACCAAACAACGACCATTTGTTGTTCGATGACCAACCCGCCATCAATAATCCTGCAACGACAACTGAAGAGACGGCGATAATGTAAAACAAACCGATGTTGATGTTGCTTCCAATGTACGCACTGCTGAATGGAATCGTTGCAAATGCGGCGTAGGAACCGATGAAGACAACATACGGAGCGAGCAGATGGAGTTTCTTATCTGCCGCCGCGGGGACAATATCTTCTTTCTGAATGAGTTTCAGAATGTCTGCAATGGTTTGCGCCCAGCCATGCCAACCGCCGGTGTACATCGGACCGAGACGGTCTTGCATGTGCGCTGAAACTTTTCGCTCAAGATACACGGCAAAAAGTGCGTACGGGACAATCCATAACAGTGGCACAAATGCCATGATGGTATAGACTAAAATTTCGTTATCAAGAAAACTTTTTAAGATTTGGTCCATGTTACCTGTCCACTTCTCCGAGAACAATATCAATGCTTCCGAGAATTGCAACAACATCTGCAATCATATAGCCACGGCAAATTTCAGGGCAAACACTGAGATTGACAAATGCCGGTGAACGCGCTTTCACACGATACGGAGTGCCAGAACCATCGCTCACAAGATAAAAACCAATTTCGCCTCGAGGCGATTCGGTACGGACATAACAATCGCCCGCATTCGGGCGAATACGTTTCGGGATTGCCGACATGACATCGCCATCGGGAATTTGTTCAAGCGCTTGTTCGATAATTCTTACACTTTGCTCCATCTCTCTCATGCGAACGATGTAACGGTCCCAACAATCTCCGACTGTTCCGACTTCACCTTTGCCAACGCAAACATCCCATTGAAAACGATTGTAGATTCCGTACGGGTCATCGCGTCGTAAATCGAAGTCCACACCCGAACCGCGTAGCATAGGACCCGAACATGCGTATGAAACTGCAACATCAACCGGAAGAACTCCAACATTCGCCGTTCGTTTGATGAAAATTTCGTTGTAGGTGAGAAGGTTGTTGTACTCTGTTATTTGCGGCTTGCAGTATTTGCAAAACTCTCTTGTTTTCTCAATAAATGTCGGAGGCAGATCATGAGAGACGCCGCCAACCCAGATGTAATTGTAGAGCAATCTCGCTCCGCATGTCATTTCAAACAAATCAAGAATTAATTCCCGGTCTCGGAACATGTACAGGAACGGTGTAAACGCTCCGATGTCCAATCCGTATGTTCCAAGAGCGACAAGATGCGATGCGATACGTTGCAACTCTGCCATGATGACGCGAATATATTCCACCCGTTCCGGTACTTGGAGATAAAGAAGTTTTTCAGCAGTAAGAGCGTACGCCCAATCCATATTCATGGATGCGAGATAATCAAGCCGGTCACAATACGGGATAACTTGTTGATAGTTGTTCATCGCTTCCGAATGTTTTTCGAAACAACGATGGAGATAACCGAGTTGTGGAATTACATCAACTACAATTTCGCCATCAACCACAAGTTCAAGCCGCAACACACCGTGCGTTGACGGGTGTTGAGGTCCCATGTTGATAATCATTTCTTCCGAACGAAGAACCCGTCCGGTAGAAGTTTTTACTATGTCACTTCCGGTTTCAAACATTTCATTCTCAATCAATATGGAACTTTCATCCCCTGATAAAACTCCGGCACTTTGTAATCTTTTCTGAGTGGATGTCCTTCCCAATCTGTCGGAAGTAGAATACGGCGCAAATCGGGATGACCGGTGAACGTAATTCCAACTAAATCGTACGCTTCACGTTCGTGCCAGTTCGCTGTTCTCCAAACCGATTCAACCGAAGGAATTTCTGCTTTATCTCTCGACACTTCAACTTTGATGGTAATTTTGTGCTTTTTGTTCATTGAGTAGAGATTGTACACAACTCCAAGATTTCCTTTTCCCAAATCAACGCCGCTCAGGCACATTAAAAAATCGAATTGCAAGTCTGCATCATCGCGAAGGAAGAGTGCAACTTCTTTCATTGATTCCGGTTTGACTTTTACAAACGGATCAACAACACCTTCCACTTTCGTATCGGTGATAGTTTCAACAAATTTCGATTTGAGTTTTTCTATGATTTCTTGAGGAGTCATTTAGTCTTGTATTAAATCAATTCACGAAATTCTATTTCAGTAATACCCATTTGTCTGAGCATTTCATAGAATGTTCCTTTGGGAATATCACGATGTCCTTTATGGCTTACCCGCACTTGAAGAATATCACCATTCTCTACAACCTTTTCCCATGTCTCATGTTTCTCAGAACGAATCATTCGAAATCCTGCTTTCCTAAGGGCTTTACGCAACTGCTTGTAATTGTATGTGGCCATATTTAACGTTTACCAATTCAAGTAAATCCCATTTTGATTTGCATTTCGAAATTGCATCAATGTAAGGGTAATGATGGGCGCGATTCGGACTCGAAGAAAACACTTTCTTTCGTTCGTTATAATCATATGCGTATTCAGAAATAATTTCTAACATCGCATCGAGGGCTTGTTCTTTATCGTCCATCTCAGTTATCAAGTCCAACTCAGTGCACTTTGCCATAAATCGGTTTTCATCTTGAAGAATATACACAGTGAGCAGAGGTGGAAACGTTCGTTCAATTCGCCTGAACGAATGTATTGGAGCTTTACCTTTCGCTTTCGTTACTCTACTCATTTACGCACTCTTCTTTGCTAAACTTTCTTTTCGGATTTTTTCCTGAAGTTTCATCAATCCTTCAATCAATGCTTCCGGTCGAGGCGGACAACCGGGGACATAGACATCAACCGGAATAATTCTATCAACTCCTTTTAACACATGGTAACCATGTTCCCAATACGGACCGCCGCAGTTTGAACAACTTCCCATCGAAATAACATAACGTGGCTCGGACATTTGGTCGTATAGTCGCTTGATACGACTTGCCATTTTAAGCGTAACAGTCCCCGCCACTATCATTACATCGGATTGACGTGGAGTTCCGCGAAAAAAAATTCCGAATCGGTCAAGGTCGTAGTGCGAAGCGCCCGTTGCCATCATTTCAATAGCACAGCAAGCAAGTCCGAATTGCATTCCCCAAAGTGAAGAGAGCCGTGCCCAGTTCAGCAAGTTGTCCATTGAAGTGATGATAACGTTGCTGTCGTTGAATTGTTTATCTAATAAACCCATAAAAAATTAAACTGTAACTTCTTCGGAAAGTGAAACGGTTTGTTGTTGTGCGAATTGTGTTTTCGGTGATACCGGAAGTTCGGGAATTGGCTTATCCCATTCCAAATCGCCTTTTCCCCAAACGTAGGCATACCCGACGATGAGTATCGTAAGGAAAATCATCATCTCAACAAAGGCAAACATGCCGAGGTTTTTATAAACGACAGCCCAAGGGAAAAGAAATACGACTTCAACATCAAAAATTAAAAAGATAAGAGCAGTAACATAAAAGCGAATGTTGAATTTCACCCATGGACTGCCAACGGCTTCTTCACCACATTCGTATGTTGATAATTTGTTGGGATAAGGGCGGTTAGGTCGGATAATCCAGGCAAACACTAATCCGCCCAGAACAAAAATGGCTCCGACAATAAAGAAAATAAAAACTCGTCCGAATTCAGTTAGCATGTTCGATGAGGAATTTCGGGGAAAAATTGTGAGTACGTTTGGTCAAGCCGACCAAGACGGATGCATGATTTCATAAATGCGGTTGCAAATATAGAAAGAAAAGAAAACAAAACCAAAGCAACTTTTCATACAATCCTCTCTGCTTTTGAAAAGAAAAAGCCATGCAACCCGTAAGTGTTAGTTGCATGGCTTCAGAGGAGTGATGGCTTTTTGCTTACTTATTCATAGTACCACCACACAACCTGGTACGCCTGCATCTTGCCGATATATTTTGCCATCTCCAACGCTTCGTAACTGTAATACAATTGTGGTGTGCCTTTGAGCGTAAACTTACTTCCCGGCGCACCACTCATTATTAATCCGCCATAAAGGGATGGATTACCCGCGGA
>JACPVN010000171.1 GCA_016191715.1 Ignavibacteriota bacterium
GAAAAATTTCAGCAACAAACGATTGAACTCTCTGTCAATCAGGAGTACAATTTTCAACAACTCATCGAACAACTTCTGCAACTTGGTTTCGAGAAGAAAAACTTTGTCGAAGGATATGGCGATGTTGCTGTGCGCGGCGGAATCCTTGATGTTTTCTCTTTCATTGGTGAAAACCCGGTACGTTTCGAGTTCTGGGGCAACACCATAGAATCCATCCGTGAGTTTGATGTTCTCTCTCAACGCTCCATCCGGAAGTTAGAATCCTCAAGCATCGTCCCTTCCTTCACTTCACATCAGAATGATTCAGAAGAAACGCCGGAACAGCAACTCTCTGCTTCCCTGTTCGATTATCTTGAAAAGAATGCAATCATCATGCTTGATGAACCGACATTCATTGAAAAAGAAATCGAAGAACTTTTCAAAGAAGGGGCGGCAAATCTTTTTTCTTTTTCAGATATGGTTTCCAGTGCGAAGGATTTCCAAATTATTGAAAGTAGCACGTTCCAATCAGAAAATTTACCCGCCTCAGGCGGGCAAGGAAATCAGAAATTTCACCCGCCTCAGGCGGGCAAGGAAATTGAATTTCATTCCACTTCCCAACCAACTCTCAACGGAAGCATCAATCTTCTCGTTGATTCCATCAACAAACTTTTCAATGATGGTTACAAAGTATTTCTTACCTGCGATTCGAAGAACGAAGCGGAACGGCTGAACGAACTTATTGAGGATGTTCTCACGAATCCTGAAGAGGTTCGTGGTTCGATGTTTGAGGTTCCGGAATCTGCTCTTGAAACAGAAAATAATAAATCCCCAAACCTCAAACCTGAAACCGGAAACCCGAAACCCGTAACCTATCAAATAGTAGCAGAGTCTCTTCACTCCGGCTTCATCTTCCATCCCGCAAAACTCGCAGTCTATACCGAGCATGAAATTTTCGGTAGGTTGAAGCACCGTGGTTCTGGAAAACGAAAACGCTTCAAAGGATTTTCACAAAAAGAATTACAACAACTGAGACGCGGCGATTACATTACACATGTTGACCGCGGCATTGGTCAGTTTGTCGGGTTGCACAAAATTAACGTCGCAGGTGTTGAGCAGGAAGTGATGAAACTTCTCTACGATGAAGGCGGAGTCATGTATGTCAATCTTGCTTCGCTCAGACGTGTGCAGAAGTATGCTTCCAAAGACGGCTTTGTTCCGAAACTCAACAGACTTGGTTCCGGCGATTGGGAACGCGTCACAAGCAGAGCGAAGAAACGCATCAAAGATATTGCGCGTGATTTGATCAAACTGTATGCAAAGCGAAAACTCGAACAAGGATACTCTTTTCCCGCCGACACGCATTGGCAAAAGGAACTTGAAGCATCATTCATGTACGAAGATACTCCCGATCAAGCGCGTACAACTCTGGACGTGAAGCGAGACATGGAAGATACCGCGCCGATGGACCGGCTTGTCTGCGGAGATGTCGGGTTCGGGAAAACGGAGGTGGCGGTGCGTGCCGCATTCAAAGCGGTGAGCGATGGGAAGCAGGTAGCCGTGCTTGTGCCAACAACCATTCTCGCTATGCAACATTACAACACGTTCATGGACCGGCTTTCAAAATACACGGTGCGGGTTGAACATCTTAACAGATTTCGAACGGCAAAAGAACAAAAGGCAATTGTTGAAGGAATGAAAAGCGGAACCGTTGATGTCATCATCGGAACGCATCGTTTGCTTTCAAAAGATATCGGTTTCAAAGATTTGGGTTTGCTTATTATAGATGAAGAACATCGCTTTGGTGTTTCGGCGAAAGAACGTCTGCGGCAATTCCGTGCGGCGGTGGATACCCTTTCGATGACGGCAACGCCGATTCCGCGTACGTTGCAATTCTCTCTGCTTGGCGCACGTGACCTTTCGATTATTGCCACGCCTCCTCGTAACCGTCTTCCCATTCAAACAGAAATCATTGCGTTCGGAACTGAAGGAAAGCAGACGCACTGGAATGTTGCACGTGAGGCAATCATGCATGAACTGTATCGCGGCGGGCAAATATATTTTGTTCACGACCGCGTGGAAAATATTGATTTGATTGCAGACCAACTCCGGGCGAAAATTCCTGAGGCGAAAATTCACGTTGCGCATGGACAAATGGAAGGACACGAACTTGAAAAAACGATAATGGATTTTCTTGAGAAGAAATATGACGTGCTTGTCTGTACGAAAATCATTGAGTCGGGATTGGACATTCCGAGTGTGAATACGATTATCATCAACCGTGCAGATAGATTCGGGATGGCGGAACTGCATCAACTGCGCGGGCGTGTCGGTCGCTCGAACGTGCAGGCGTACGCGTATTTGTTTACGCCGCCGTTGAGTGTTGTCCCCAAAGTAACATTACGGCGTTTGCAGGCGATTGAAGAATTTAATGAACTTGGCTCCGGTTTCAATCTTTCGATGCGTGATTTGGAAATCCGCGGCGCGGGCAACTTGCTCGGCGCGGAACAATCCGGCTTTGTTACCGATATGGGATTTGAGATGTACGAACAAATTCTCCGCGAAGCAGTAGAGGAACTCAAGCAGGAAGAATTTGAAGAGTTGTTTAAAGACCAAACGCCTACATTCCAAATCACACATCCCACAGCTATTGAAGCAGTTATTGATGTTGATGTGGATGCATTCATCCCCGACTTCTACATCGAATCCGACACGGAGCGCCTTGACATCTATCGCCGTCTTTCCAAGACGTTGAGTGAACAGGAAGTAAACGAAATGCGAAACGAACTTCAGGATAGATTTGGTGAATATCCTGAAGAAGTTGAGTTTTTGTTTTTGACGGTTTTGCTGAGAGTAATTGCTTCTGCCGCACGTTTCCGGAAAGTTGATGTAAAAGGAAAAACACTAACACTGAGTCTCCCGCTTCAAACAGATGTAGATTTTTATGGGAACTCCGGAGAGACAAGTTCGCCATTCCAACTGATGATTGCCTTTATTTCACATCAACCCAAAGGAGCAATGAAGTTAGAACAAAGTGAAAAGGATTTGAAGATTGTCATACGGTTGCAGGAACAAGCAACTCAACAGGCGCGGCTTGAAGCAATTGCCGAGAGATTAAGGGAACTTTGTGATATGAACCTTGCGAAGGTTTCAAACTGACACATAGATATCCATAAATTGTTTTGAACTTTCCATCGTCTATCGTATTTTATCTTAACAAAGGAAAACAGAATTATGCAAACAGCAATATTTAACACAGAATCGAAAGACAAAGAAAGTGCGACTCACTTACAATTGAAAAACAGTTTAACATGAAGTTTAGTTGATAGATTTTGGGGAAGTGAGTCGCACATTGCGTTTCAGAGAGCAGGTTTGATTAGTATGAAAGAGTGCAGTATATTCAAATAAACAAAGGAATTAACATGTCAAAAACAGTAGAAATAGTAGTCCCCGAAGAAGTTATCAACTGTTGGGGAACAGAAAACAATCTCACCAACGTTTTAGCCCGGCTTTCCGTCGTTGAACTTGTGCGTATGGGGAAGGTTTCAGTCGGCAAAGCTTGTGAACTGCTTGGTATTTCCTATACTGAAGGAATGACCATGTTGAGCCATCATGATGTTTCAACGGTTAATTTTTCGGTTGAAGAATTGAACAATCAAGTAGCTGACTGGAACAACAATAGGTAACTCCATACAAAGCGCTATTGTTGCGGACGCTGGTCCAATCATTAGCGCCGCCCGTGCAGGAAGATTATCTCTGATTGAAAAAGTCTATCGAAGAATAATTATTCCACCTGCTGTTTTCTCTGAGGTAGCCGTACGAGGGAGCGGTAAACCTGGTTCTGAAATAATGTTGTTAGAATGGATTGAACATCAAATTCCTTCCAACACAGATGCCGTACAACATTTTCATCAACGGTTTGGTTTAGGAGAGAGCGAAGCGTTGGCGCTTGCAATAAAATTACAAAGTCCAATATTGGTTGACGAGGTCAAAGTTATCCAGGAAGCAAGAAAACACAGACTGAAGGTCTTTAGCACACTTCAAATGCTTCTTGCCGCAAAGGCGGAAGGGTTCATTTCTTCCGTAAAACCGGAACTTGACGAATACATGAAAACAGGATTCCGATTATCTGAGAAACTGTACAACCACGTAGTAGCATTAGCAAGAGAAAAATAATTCTCAGCACACAAAACTTGCCACGCACCTCAGAGGTGCGTGGCAAATAGAACCGAGAAATCCAACCGCATAAATTTTTCGTATTGATATTGTTGAACCTTCTCTCATGAATCGGTTCTTATATCATTTTTATCAATATCAAAGGAGAATTTATGTACAAACGATTACTGTTCTTTGTAGTTTTAGCGTTAGCAATCGGGGCTTTCGTTATGTTCCGGGTTACTACTGA
>JACPVN010000172.1 GCA_016191715.1 Ignavibacteriota bacterium
CATTTGTTGTTTTGAAAATACTGCCGAGGTGTCCAGAGAACAAGTTGCTCCCAACGTAGATAACATTAGAATCAAACCAATCGACTGCAAGAGCACTGATTGTTTCCTCACCAAGCCCAAGATATCTCCATGCAGCGATAAATCCTTTTGTCGAAGTCCAAAGTATTGATGCGTCGGGAAGTGTAATGCCAATACGCCAGTAATATGTCTGTGCGCTATCAAGTTGGCTCGATTGATATGTTGTATCGGTAAGGAGAGAATCAAACACAACGTTACCCGCTAGGGAATCCGTGGCGAGCTGGAAACGGTATTGTGCACTACAACTTGTTCTTCGCCACCGGAACTTTGGCGTCAGGGTTGTTCCTCCGTTCTCAGAAGGTATTAACAGTGCCGATGCTTGGTACCCCCAACGAAACGTTCGGGGAGTTGTCCAAAGAATGTTCTGAGCAGTATCCAACACACCCACGCGCCAGTAATATTCACTCGTATCGCATCCTATGGAAAATACGAAAGATGTATCAGACAATGTTGTATCTATCCTCAACAGGTTGAACAGGGAATCGGAGGCAACCTGTAATCGGTATAACGTTGTACCGTTTGTTCGCCTCCACTCAAGAACCGGAGATGACAACACCTCTGCTTTGTTATCGGGAGAAACTAGCCCCCTCTCGCGATAAGTCCACCGAAAAGTCTGCCATTGCGACCAGAACATGCCGGCATACGATGAACGTACTCCCACCCGCCAATAATACTCTGTAACGTTCGAAGAATATCGAAGCCGAAATTCACGAGCATTGAGCGTGAAATCAAGAAGCATTCCTGTCAAAAGCGAGTCAGCAGAAACTTGCAGACGATACGATTTAGCACACAATACTCTTGCCCATTGCAATATTGGCTCATCAAGTAATTCTGACTTGTCATCCGGTATTTGCAATGTTGGCGCTTCGCCTGGCTGGCACACTTCGCGCAACATTCCCCCTTGATCTAGTTTTACCCAATATGCCTTGCCGGGAGAGAGCGTATCGTCACTTAAATATCCTTCCATTTCGGAGTAACGATAATAATGCGAAAGAATATTTTGAGCCGGAGATGTTATTACTTCACTTGTATCAATAGGTACGCTGAGCGATCCGATGATATTCCAACTTGCAGGAATTGAAAGAGTAAGGTCTTCTAAGTAAATCCCTTGTACTGATAAAGTTTCCCTTTCAGGATATTTCAACCAATAACCTTTTCCTATGCAAAGTGTTTCGCGTTGACTATAGCCGCGATTATATTCAAATGCCGGTGAGAGTGCATTGGGGAATACTACACTCGCTCTGCCATCCTGAACAACAAGTGGGAGCGAAAGTAGATTCCACCCTTCATTGAGAACAATATCTACCGTATCCCAAACATATCGCTCAGGATATTGACTGAGAACAATTGTTTGCTCAAGCATGCTTAGCGTTAACAAAATTTTTAACGTGAAATTTCTCATTTGCATCGCTTACTACAGTTATTGCTGCTATTTCCAAGAAGAAAAAATGATACTAATCTTGTTAATCATTATAACTTTGGCTATAATATTACCAAATAAAATCTACGTAGCCAACAGTTTTTCAATATATTTTTTGTCCCCTATTAGGTAACATGAACATTTAACCTCAAACAGTATTTATTATTAAAAGGAGTTATACATGAAGTCAAAATGTGTAGTGGTGTTTCCCACAGCAATCAAAATGGCACGTACAAATAAAGGATTGTACCAGAAAGAGGTCGCAGAGATGGCGAAGATTTCCCGCAAGCATCTCGCGCTCATCGAAGAAGGGCACAAAGAACCGGGTCCCCAATTGCGGAAGAAAATCTGTGAAGTGTTAGAAATTGAGGAAGAGTATCATGTCCCCCCTCGGAATAAGTAGCTTTGCTCCATGAACAAATCACAAACAGCAACCTTCGGCGCCGGATGCTTCCTATATCTCAAACGCGACTTATCAAATTACTGATATTCATTGGACACCAATTGTTTTGTAATTGTGGAACATACGGAGACTGAGGATTATTTTCAACTCTACTTCGTTGCATTGGTTATAGCAGGGCGTCATCTCATTCATTCCTACGCACACCACAGCGGATCGTTGACCTGATAACTGATTGGAGTGTTGAAACGAGGAATAAAAAATACAAAAGCCCACCGTCTGATTTTTCAAAACGATGGGCTTTGAATTACAGAGTACGAAGTACTCGATACTTTACTACTTACCTTACAAGCATCATCTTCTTCACCGAATTGAATGAGTTAACATCGCTGTCAAGTTCTTTCGCTTCAAGTTGATAGAAATACACACCACTTGCAAAGCTCGTTGCATCGAATTCAATCGCTTGCATTCCTTCCGACATCTCTTGTGCATCAAATAATGTTGCAATCTCCTGACCTAACACATTGAAGATTTTCAACGTGACGAGCGAAGGTTGCGCCAATTCGAATTCAATCGTAGTCATCGGATTGAAGGGATTCGGGTAGTTTTGTTCTAACCGGTATTGAGTCGGTACATCGTTCTCGGCAATTGCCGGTGCAAATCGTGTGAGCATCGTGACACGTGAAGGATCACGCTTCAAGTAATTCACTTTGTACAACGATTTGTATCCTTTCACTACCAACGGACTTGTCGAAACCGTATCAGAGATAAATGTATAACCAATCCCGAACGGTCTCCAGAATTCGCGGTTGATTCTCGTTACGATCGAATCAAGCAAAATTAAGTACGATAACGGATACTTTGCCTGATTACGCAGACCATAGGTCAACGAAGAATCGGAAAGAGCGATTATCTGACGAAGTGTTTTTCCGTTGAAGATTGTATCGGGACCGGATTCTTTGTCGAAAACCAAATCACCGAGACCTCTTGGTGTGATACCAAGGTCGCTTGCCGCAACGTTCGTTTTCAGTCCTGTGAGTTCAACGGTGAAGTGGTTGCCCGAATTTCCAAAGTATGTCGGAGCTGTTTTCTCTCCGGTAAATAGGATGTAATTCGTTTTTGGTTGCTGTTTACTTGGTTTCCAGAGTCTGAGATTGTAAATATATTTTGCAACGGATGCTTGGTGGTAACCGACAAAATTTCCTTTACGGTATTTATAGTATGCATATCGGAACCAACCAAAGAAGTTTGCACTGTCATACCGTTGAATTCCAAGACGTAAGTATCCACTGTCGGATGGAGTTTCTAAGCCAAATCCCAGATTCAGATAAACGCTATCTCGGACGTTTCCTGCATTGGGTTTCTTGATGAATTTGCTTCTTCCTTTTGCAGCGGCGGCTTTGTTGTAATCCCCAATCATGAACGTACGGAACTTGATCGTATCGGGTTGATAGAAATTACCAAATGCGAATCCGTTCGTGTCAAGATTACTGAACATTTGTACAGTGTAGTTTGCTCCGTTTGCAGGTTTGGTTTGACGCCATTCGCTGCGCGGAATTTCCTTAATTGTATAAACGTCAGCGGGAACGGGGTCGAAGACATAAGCGCCGTTCGCATCCGTCATGACTGTTTCCGGCGCTGTATGAGTTCCAATCAACACAACTTTTAAACTGTCCATCAAGTCATCACTGTATGAATCAAGAACAGCGTCGCTGTCATGATCGAAGAATTTGTAACCGGCGATCGAACCAAACTCGAAGTTACCAATGTTCCCTGTAAAGTTACTTCCGCTTACAATGGCAAATGAGTAACATGGAGTAGCAGGTAATGTTTGATACCAATCGGGTTGCATCACTTCGCATACTTCATACGTTCCGGCAGTCAGACTATCGAAACCATAGTTTCCTGTTTGGTCTGTTGTATCGGACTCAATGATATTTCCGTTTTTCTTGAGATTGACAACCCAACTCTGCAAGAGCGGGTCACCATCTTCTTTTACAGAATCACCATCCATATCTTCAAACTTCACACCGCCGATAATTCCGAGATTGAAGTTGCCGAAATTTTTTCCAGTAAGTGTTGTTCCGGAAGTGAGGACAAACTGATACGCACGAGGTCCTGCATTCACATCAGAAACAGGAGCGACAATGCCGCTTCCCGCTTTCGGATATGTTTGTATCCAGTTTGTCTGCAAACTTTCCTGTACAACATACGTTCCGGGGGATAAATCAATGAACGAGTAATTGCCGCTTCCGGAGGTAACCTTACGGGCAAGCAATTGATTGTTCGAGTATAATTTTATCACCCAGTTGTTTAAACCTTGGTCACCGGTTACTGCACTGTCACCTTGCAGGTCGTTGAACTTCTGCCCGGAGATGGTGCTTAACTGATAGTTACCAAATGTTTTATCTGTGGCATTCGTGCCGGATTGAACAGTGACTGAATACGTTCCTGAAACTGGATACGTTTGTCTCCAACTCGTCTGCAACACTTCGCTGATTGTCCATTGTCCTGCATCTGTGTTGGTGAAACTAATAGAATAATTTCCATTAGCATCAGTCGTTGCATTTTTGGTTGATGCCCCTTTTGTTGCACGAATCGTCCAACCGGAAAGTCCGACATCTCCTGCATCTTTCACACCATCACCGTCGAAGTCGTTGAACTTCATGCCGGTAACGTATGCAATCTTGAAGTTTCCAAAGTTAATGTTTGGTACATTCACACCGCTTGAACCGGCAATATTTGAAGGATTCGTCGTGGTTTGTACCCAACCGCTTTGAAGAACTTCACGCACCGTGTATGTTCCAGGTCCGAGATTCGCGAACGAATCTGTCCCCTGCGCGTCAGTTGTCGTAGATGCGGTTGTC
>JACPVN010000073.1 GCA_016191715.1 Ignavibacteriota bacterium
GACGAACTTGTAAAACCACCGAAAGGTTCATGGTTTATTCATGACATTCTCGGTTGCGAAGTTTTCATTGAAGATGGAACGAAGGTTGGAACTGTTCAGGATATTTTGAATATTTCAAGTAGCGACGTTTGGGAAATCAAGAACGGCGAGCGAGTCGTGTTGTTCCCTGCTGTCAAAGAGTTTATCAAAAAGGTTGACATCAAGAATCACCGAATTCTTGTATCGCCGCCTGAAGGTTTATTTAATTTGTAACCGATGAGAATTGATGTTGTCACCGGCTTTCCGAAAATGTTCAGAGGACCTCTGAATGAAAGCATCATTCGTCAGGCAAAGAAGAAAAATCTGTTGCAAATTCGGGTTCATTACTTGCGGCGGTTCACGCATGATAAACATAAAACGATAGATGATACGCCGTTCGGCGGTGGGGCCGGAATGGTGTTGAAGCCGGAACCGATTTTCGAATGTATCGAATCGCTTCAAGCAAAACGCGAATATGATGATGTGATTTATCTGACGGCAGACGGCGAAACGTTAACACAAAAGATTGCAAACGAGTTATCGCTCAAGAGTAATCTGATAATGCTCTGCGGACATTACAAAGGTATTGATGACAGAGTCCGGCAAAAACTTGTCACGCGGGAAATTTCCATTGGTGATTACGTTTTGACAGGCGGAGAAACTGCCGCACTCGTTTTGATTGACACGATTGCCCGGTTGGTTCCAGGTGTTATCGGAGATGCGGAATCGTTGTTGAGCGATTCGTTTCAGGAAGGATTGCTCGATTGCCCGCAATATACGCGACCGGCTGAATTTCGTTCGATGAAAGTTCCTGATGAACTGCTATCTGGAAATCATAAAGTTATCGAACGATGGCGACATCAACATAAACTCGACAGAACGAAAGCACGAAGAAAAGATTTATTATCATAATTTTGTAAATTGATTTTGTACAAATAAGGAGAATCAAAAAAATGGAAAAATTAAAACTCGTAGAAGCAATGCAAATGAAGACTGACCTCCCGTCGTTCAAACCGGGAGACACAATCAATGTGCATGTGCGTGTAATTGAAGGAGACAAGGAACGTATTCAGCAATATCAGGGAATCGTGATGGCACGACGCGGTGCAGGAATGGGTGCAACATTCACCGTGAGAAAAGTTTCTGACGGTGTCGGAGTGGAAAGAATTTTCCCTCTTCACTCGCCGCGTATAGCAAAAATTGACATTGTCAAACCCGGCAGAGTTCGTCGTGCGAAACTCTATTACATCCGTGAACTTGCCTCAAAGAGTGTTCGCCAAAAAACTTCGGCGTAACATTGAAGCGGCTTGGGATTATCAGACATGAATATGCGCAACCGTTATTCGACGGTTTGCGCAGGTCTGCTTCTGAATCCTCTGTCGGATTTGAGTTGGTTCAAGATGCACCGGCTCAACTTGTTCTCAAACTTCTGCAAGATGAAATAGACGGGGCATTTTTATCTCCTCTTGATTATGCAAAACATTCAACTGCACTTCGGATTGTTCCGGATGTTTGCGCTGTTTCTACCGGTGAAAGCAGTATTATAGAATTACACTTCCGTGATGATTTGACTGATATTTCTTCTATTGCAGTCAATCCCGAATCAAGTTCAGAAATTGTTCTTGCTCGATTGATTCTTGAAGAAAAGTATTCACTCACTCCGAAATTTCTTCCGTTGCACGATACAATTCACCAAGGATTGGAAAAAGCAGAAAGCGTATTGCTTGTAGGAAATGATTGTGTTACATTAAAAAGGCGTCCCAATAAACTTGACCTCGTTGACGAATGGCTCGATGTAACGGAACTGCAATATGTACATGGATTTTGGGTGACGAAAGAAGATGTGCTTTCTGAAGAAGAAGTTTCGCTACTAAGGAAGTTCAATGAGTCATCACATGGACATGATATTTCAATTTCCTATAGGTTCCATGATGAAGCGATTGAAAGTTTAACTGAATTTTATAGGATGGCATATTATTACGGAGTACTAAAAGATATTCCTGATTTGAAGTTTTTATCGCTCAAAGAAAATTTTTAATCTAATCTGTAAAAATCAAATTACTATTTGAGCAAATGCTCAAATCTCTCAACATCAAAAACTACGCACTCATTGATGAACTCATAATTGAGTTCATCAATGGATTGACAATTGTAACGGGTGAAACAGGCGCGGGAAAATCCATAATCATAGATGCGTTCAGTATGATTCTCGGTGAACGCGCCGATAGCGATGTTGTCCGTAAAGGAAGCGAGAAGGCGATTGTTGAAGCGGTATTTCAAATTCAGCATCAACATAAATTGAAACAACTTCTCAAAGAGCAAGACAGAGACTGCACGGATCAATTGATTATCAGACGCGAAATTTCAATCAAAAGCCAGAATAGATGTTTTATTAATGATTCTCCTTCGACAATAAGTTTGCTGAAACAAGTCGGAGATTTGCTCGTTGACTTACATGGACAGCACGAACATCAATCCCTTCTGAGAAAAGAGACTCATATTGAGATGCTTGATGATTTCTGCGGGTTGAATGAATCGGTTAAAGGTTTTGCAAAACTCTATGCAAACGCTTCTTCAATTATGAAAGAGATTGAAGCGTTGCAGTCAAAGAAAAAGCAGTTGGATGAAAAACGCTCGTTGTTTGAGTTTCAATTAACTGAAATACTCGCTGTCAATCCGACAATCAACGAAGAAGAATTGCTTGAAAAAGAATTGAAGATTTTAGAAAACTCCGAGCGACTTTCTCTTGAATCAGAACAACTTTACCACCTTCTGTATAATGGGGAACTTTCGATTGTGGATAAGTTTGGTGTTGCCCGAAAGCATCTTGTATCGTTGCAGAATATTGATGAATCGTTTTCCGAATCAGCCAAAGAACTTGAATCGGCAAACTCCATCGTAAACGAATTGACTGCTTTTCTTCGGAATTACCGTTCCAACATCGAGTTCAAGCCAGAGAGATTGGAAGAAATCAGAACAAAGCTCGGGAAGATTTCGCTCCTCAAAAAGAAATATGGCGGAACGATGGAGTCAGTACTTCGGCAAAAAGAATCAGTTGAAAAAGAATTATTCGTTGCCAACAATTATGAAACAGAGTTAGAAATAAAGCGGAAAGAATTTGAGCAAGCAAGAACAACCTGCTCGAAAGCAGCGCATGAACTTTCGAAGAAACGACAGGACGGAGTAAAGAAACTCAACAAGAAAATTGTACAAACTCTGACACAACTTGGAATTCAGAACGCGCAGTTTGAGACAAGGATCGTTCAGCAATCGAGTAATCAAGAAGGTGCTGCAATTGTAAAAATAGGTAATGAGTGTTTTGATTGTTCGTTACAGGGGATTGATGACGTTGAGTTTTTCATCTCGACGAACGTTGGAGAATCTCCAAAGCCATTAGTGAAAGTTGCATCAGGCGGAGAAGTTTCTCGTATTATGCTTTCATTGAAGATGAACGTGGTGACGAAAGAAAGTGTTCCATTACTGATATTCGATGAAATTGATGTAGGAATTTCCGGAAGAATAGCTCAGTCAGTCGGTCAGGCAATGAAAGAACTCGCAGAGCATCATCAGGTAATTGCAATCACTCACTTGCCGCAGATTGCCGGTTTTGCCGATACACATTTTGTCGTCGAAAAAATTGAGGATGGAAAGCGAGCCATCACGAAATTGAAAAAGTTGAATGAGAAAGAACGTGTCGTGGAAGTTGCACGTCTGATGAGCGGTGAAGAAGTTACCGAAGCCGGTTTGCAAAGTGCCCGCGAGTTGATTGAATATTCAAACAATTAATTATAAGAATGAATTGATATGAAATCGAAATTGTTTTTCTTTGTAGTTTCTCTTATTGCTCTTCAAACAGTATGTGCACAGGGAGTAAAGCCACCTGTTGCAAAGAAAGTCCCGAAGGTTGATATGCTTCATGGCGATGAACGGATTGATAATTATTTTTGGCTCCGCGATGAAGAACGCACAAACACAGAAGTTATTGATTATTTAAAATCAGAAAATTCATACACGGATGCCCTCATGAAGCCGACGGAAGCGTTGCAGGAAACGTTGTATAATGAAATGATTCGACGCATCAAGGAGACTGACCAGGACCCGCCATATCGTGACGGAAATTATTTTTATTATGCACGCACAGAAAAAGGAAAACAATACCCAATCTTTTGCAGAAAGAAAGGAAGTTTGGAAGCGAAAGAAGAAATCTATCTCGACCAGAACGAACTTTCGAAGGGATTTCGCTTTTATAGAATTGGTGCAATGGACATTAGTCCCGATGAGGAATGGGTTGCATTTTCGGTTGATACGAACGGCTCGGAAAATTATATTCTTCAAATCATGAACATGGATGATGGAGACATCATGCGTGAACAAATTCCGAACACGGAATCGGTTGTGTGGGCGATGGATAATCAGACTTTATTTTACACGGTAGAAGATACAGCGAAACGTC
>JACPVN010000074.1 GCA_016191715.1 Ignavibacteriota bacterium
ATACGAGGTTGTAGAATCAATTGACAATAAGAATTGGGAAGAATTGAAGAAAGAACTTGGAGATATTTTTCTCCATGTCCTTTTTCATGCGAACATTGCTGAGGAGAATAATGAGTTCACGCTGAAGGAACTTATGGAAACCATCAGCGAGAAACTGGTGAGACGGCATCCGCATATTTACGGCGATGCAAAGGTTGATGGCTCTGAGCATGTCAAGCAGAATTGGGAGAAGTTGAAATTGCAGGAAGGACGCGAATCCATTATTGACGGAGTCCCGAAAAATATGTCCGCATTGTTGCGTGCACATCGAATTCAGGATAAAGCATCGAAGGTTGGGTTCGACTGGAAAAAGGCGGAAGATGCCTGGAAGAAAGTGGACGAAGAGACAGAAGAACTCCATTTTGCAATCACGGAAAATAATCCCGAAAAAATCGAATTGGAATTTGGAGATTTGCTCTTTGCTTTGGTAAATTACTCCCGTTTCATCGGCGTCAACCCAGAAAACGCACTCCGCAGTACAATTGAGAAGTTTATCACCCGCTTTCATTACATCGAAAAACGAATGAAAGAATTGAACAAAGACATCCATGCTTCTACACTTGAAGAGATGGATGAATTATGGAATGAAGCGAAAGTAAAAGTGTAAATACCAACGTCATAGCGAGTCCTGCTTTGCGGGAAACCATCCCTCGACTCCGCTCTGGATGACGGTAAGTGAAAGGTTATTGTGAAAGAAGAATATAAAAAATGGTATACGCAGTGGCTTAGCCGCGAGTTTGAAATGATGGTATTCGGTCATGCCGGATATCCTGTCATCTTATTCCCGACCTCGAAGGCGCGCTACTACGAGAACAAAGATTTCAAACTGATTGACTCTGCGGAACATCTCATCGAAGCGGGCAAGGTAAAGATTTATTGCCCGGATGGAATTGATTCGCTGAGTTGGTACAACTATGCAATCCATCCTGCCGACAGAGTAAAGACACATATTGCATATGAAAATGTTCTGGTGAACGACATCATTCCGATGGCAAAGCACGAAACCGGTTGCAATAAAGTAGCTACGGCAGGTTGCAGTTTCGGCGGTTACCACGCTGCGAATCTCGCGTTCCGACATCCTGAACTTGTCGGCTATTTGTTCAGCATGGGAGGCGCGTTCGATATCAAGCAATTCATCATGGGATACTACGATGACAATTGTTACTTCAACAATCCGCCAGATTTTCTTTCCGGCTTAAATGATGAATGGCAGATATCCCAATTACGACAAATGGGAATCGTGCTTGGCACAGGCGAGTGGGATATGTGTTTGGACGAGAATCTTCGTCTCTCCAACATTCTCAATCAAAAAGGAATTCAGCATTGGCTTGATAACCGTTCCGGCACCGGACATGATTGGCCCTGGTGGCGCGAAATGTTTCCACAATATTTATCACAAATCAAATAACATTATGAAAAAGATTGGCATTCTCCACGGCATGGAAGAAAGTTTTCCATCCACACTTGTCGAGCGAATCAACTCGAAGAAAGAAAAAGATATCGTTGCCGAAGCAGTTCGTATTGATAAAGTAATTCAGAACGAGTCGCTTGGCTATGATGTTATTATTGACAGAATTTCTCAGGACGTTCCCTTCTATCGAGCAATGTTGAAGAACGCGGCAATCACAGGAACAGCAGTAATTAACAATCCGTTTTGGTGGACTGCTGATGATAAGTTTTTCAACAATGCGCTTGCATTGCAAGTTGGCGTTGCAGTTCCGAAAACTGTCATACTTCCATCGAAAAATCATCCGCCTGATACGACTGATAAATCGTTTCGTAATCTTGCATTTCCGCTTGATTGGGAAGGAATTTTCAATTACATCGGTTTCCCTGCCTACTTCAAACCGTTTGCAGACGGCGGATGGAAACATGTTTTCAAGTTGAACAATGCCGAAGAATTTTTCAAAGCATACGACGAAACAGACCAACTCGTGATGATGCTTCAGGAAGAAATCATTTTTACAGAATATTTTCGTTGCTATTGCTTGGATAGAAAAGATGTTCACATCATGCAGTACGACCCGCGACAACCGCACCATTTACGATACATACAAAACCCGCAACCCATCGAAGCAAAACTTCTCAAACTACTTGAAGATTCTGTTTTGAAGTTGAACAATGCACTCGGCTACGATTTCAACACGGTCGAACTTGCTTTGCGGGATGGTGTTCCGTACGCAATTGATTTTTGTAATCCCGCCCCCGATGCAGAATATCATTCCGTTGGCGCTGAGAACTTTGAATGGATTGTCGAACATGCGGCAGAGATGGCAATCAACCGTGCAAAAAAACATAAAGACGGGAAAATGAATCTCACGTGGGGTGATTTTGTAAAATCAGCCGCAACAGGAAAGTAGAAGGAAACGGGGTTATGGGGAAAGAACACGTATTCACACTCGGCATCGAAGAAGAATTTCAAATTGTTGACCCGAAAACACGGGAACTTCGTTCACACATCAACGAAATTCTTGAAGAAGGAAAAATCATCCTGCAGGAACAAGCGAAGCAAGACCAACTGAAACCGGAGATGCATCAGTCTATTATCGAAGTCGGAACAAATGTTTGCCAAGATATCAAAGAAGCGCGCGGAGAAGTTGTCCGGCTTCGCAGTCTCGTTGCACAACTTGCCGCGAAAAAAGGGATGTGTATCGCCGCATCGGGAACGCATCCGTTCTCGCATTGGGTTGACCAAAAAATTACCGAGCATCCGCGTTACAAAATGATTCAGGATGAGATGCAACAACTCGCATCGGAACTTCTCATCTTCGGGTTACACGTTCATGTCGGAATTCCTGATAAAGAAACCGGAATCCAGATTATGAACGCTGCACGGTATTTTCTTCCACATATCTTCGCTCTTTCCACTAACTCCCCATTCTGGCTCGGACGTAACACAGGTTTCAAATCGTATCGTATTAAAGTGTTCGAGCGTTTCCCACGCACCGGCTTACCTGATTATTTCAACAGTTACGGGGAATATGAACAGTACGTCAATCTTCTTGTCAAAACGGGTTGCATTGATAATCCAAAAAAAATCTGGTGGGATATTCGCCTCCATCCGATTTTCGGAACACTGGAATTTCGCGTCTGTGATTTGCCGATGAGGGTAGATGAAACCATAGCGCTTGCCGCGCTCATTCAGGCAGTCGTTGTGAAACTGCATAAACTGCTTCGACAAAACATGGGCTTCCGATTGTACAGAAGAATTTTGATGAATGAAAATCGCTGGCGCGCCGCTCGCTATGGCATCAACGGAAAGATGATTGATTTCGGGAAGCAGGCGGAAGTCGAAACGAAATCGCTTCTCAAAGAACTGCTGGAATTTGTTGATGATGTTCTCGACGAACTGAACAGTCGCGAGGAAGTTTCATACATCAAAAATATCTGCAAAATGGGTACAGGTGCAGACAGACAACTCGATGTCTGGCAGAAAACAAACGATTTAAACAAAGTCGTTGATTACATCATCAGCGAAACGTATCTCGGACTACAATTGAATTAAAAAGGAAATTCATGCATCACGCATTTCAGGACATAAACGTATTACCTGAACTTTTACAAGGCGCACAAAACGCCGTCAACGTCTGTTTACGGATTCAACCGGAAGAACACACGGTTATCATCACAGACGAAGAAACAATGGAAATCGCGGCAGCGCTTGCCTACGAGATTCATAGTATTGGCTCATTGCTCGATGTTTACACGCTTGAAGATTTTTCACCGCGACCATTAGTTAATATGCCACGCCCAATTCTTGAAAATTTAGAATACGCACAAGTAAGTATCTTCGCGGCGCAGGCACAGCGCGGAGAACTCGGTTCCCGCATTCAAATGACGGAGGTGATTAACCGGAAAAGAATCCGTCACGCTCACATGGTGAACATCAACAAACAAATCATGACGGAAGGAATGAGAGCGGATTTTCTTGCAGTAGATGATTTAAGCACGCGTGTTGTCAACCTCGCACGGAAAGCAAAACACATTCGTGCAACGTCTCACGCAGGAACGGACATCCGGGTTGAACTTTCCGACCAACTACGATGGGTGAAGACAAGCGGAATTATTTCCCGCGATAAATGGGGAAATCTCCCGGGCGGCGAGGTGTTTACAGCGCCATTTAACGTTAACGGGCATTTCGTTGTTGACGGGGTTGTCGGCGATTATCTTTGTCAGAAGTACGGCGATTTGAAAAATAATCCCATCAATATTACAATTTCAGATAACCGCATTAGCAAGGTTGAATGTGAAAATGAGGAACTGCGCTGGGAATTTCTTTCTTACACCTCTACTGACGAAAATTCAAACCGCGCAGGTGAGTTTGCCATCGGAACAAACATCGCACTCAAAGGCGTTATCGGACATATTTTGCAGGATGAAAAACTTCCCGGCATCCATATCGCATTTGGTAATCCTTATGGCGAACACACAGGACAAACATGGAACTCCACCACACACATTGATTGTGTCGGAAGAGATTTTGACATCTGGATGGATGATGAAAAGATTATGGATAATGGAAAGTTTCTCATCTGATTTCGGAATTCGGATTTTGGATTGCGGATTGAATTCATGATTGAAGATTTCAGATTATTGATTACAGATTTGAGATGTGAGATATGTGTGTTTTTCTTATTCTCCCTTGTGCTCTACTCCCCGCGCCCTCACAAGTAACGTATGATAAAAGAAATCAGAACAGAATACAATCGAAATTTTACCCAGGACCGCTACGAATCGTTCCTGAATGAACTGAACACGACGTACCGTTTCCCTGTGGACTTTCGCATTGCGGAAACCCCTATTTTTCTCCCCGACATTTTTTTGAATGAACTTCAAAAAGCATGTGATGAAATTCTTGCTCAATTGATTTCTCCATCTTTTAAACAACATTCAGAAACTGCTATCCCACACGGATGGGAAGTTCCGAACCAGGATAATCACACAACTTTCCTCCAACTTGATTTTGCAATCTCACAGGATGAAGCAGGCAATATCGTTCCTCGTTTGATTGAACTGCAAGGATTTCCTTCTCTTTATTGTTATCAGGTTTTTCAGGATGAAGTGTTCAGAAAACATTTTCTTAATCCTGAAGGAATGCGCACGTTTTTTAGCGGGCTTGATAAAGAATCGTACCTGCGATTGCTCAACGAAACGATAATTGGCAACTCAAATCCCGAGAATGTCATCTTGCTTGAAATTGTACCTCACAAACAAAAAACAAGAATTGATTTTGTCTGCACCGAAGCAATGCTCGGAGTGAAACCGACGTGTGTAACCGAACTTCGGAAGCGAGGCACAAAATTATTCTATCAAAATAATGGAAAAGAAATTCCGGTTGTACGAATTTACAATCGGGTAATCTTTGATGAGTTGCAACGAAAGCCACTTACTACGCAATTCAATTTTACCGATGAACTTGATATTACTTGGGTTGGACACCCGAATTGGTATTTTAAGATAAGTAAACACACTCTCCCCTTCCTTAAAAGTGAATACGTTCCTGAAACATTCTATCTCGGCGACCTGACGGAATATCCATCTGACTTGAATAATTTTGTATTGAAACCGTTATTTTCGTTTGCGGGAAGTGGTGTCGAGGTTGATGTTACTAAAGAAATGCTTGATACTATTC
>JACPVN010000144.1 GCA_016191715.1 Ignavibacteriota bacterium
CCGTTTTGCGAATCGTAGCTGTTAACAAAAGCCTGAAATCCTTTGTCAAGTATTTGAACATTCACGCCTGTTGATTTCGATTGTGCGCTTGATTGATTGAGAAAGTTTTCCACTTTTGTACTTATTTGTAATAATTTTTGACGGTCGTTTTTCCATGCATCGTGAATCTGCAAAAGCAAATCTCGAAATCCCGGTTTTCCCCATTTGGATTCAGGTGGAATGTATGTCCCGGCATAAAACGGTTTTAAGTCCGGTGTTAAGAATAACGACATGGGCCAACCGCCTCCGCCTGTCATACCTTGAAGCGCTGTCATGTAAACACGATCAATATCAGGACGCTCTTCTCTATCCACTTTAATGCTCACCACATATTGGTTCATAAGTTTTGCAATGGAATCATTTTCAAATATTTCCCGCTCCATCACATGACACCAATAACAAGTAGAATATCCGACAGAAAGAAAAATTGGCTTATCTTCTTTCCGGGCTTTTGCAAACGCTTCGTTACCCCACGAATACCAATCTACGGGATTGTATGCATGTTGTAGAAGATAAGGACTTTTTTCTTTGATGAGACGATTGGATGCTTTTACTTTTTCTGATTTTGTTTTTTCTTCTTGTGAATCATCTTCAAATGGTTCAAGTTGATTTTGTTGAATGTGTCCGTTTAATATGAAGAAGAAAAATAAATTGAAGCCATAAACGAAAAATGTTTTGAGCATAGAGAACTACTTTCAGTGAATAAAAGAACAAAGGACTGATTATTTCAAGACTGTAACAGTAGTTACCAAAAATAAGTTCTTAATTGTCCACGAGTCCCAAAAATGTTTTTTTAGAAAAATGGAGTTGCTTATAAATGAAAAAGGCATAGAGATGAATCCATGCCTTTTCATGTTTCAGTGCTGAAGGTTACTTGCAGCAACTGGGATATTCCGGGCAACTGGGCGTTCCGCGTAACGGACACGCTTCATCACTGGTATTCAAGGTAGTCCCGGAGAACGCTAAAGCGCTCAGGGTTAAACCAAGAATACCCATGAAGAGGGCAATTCGTCGTTTCATCTTATTCTCACCTCCTTTCGATTTTTATTTATTTTTGGATTAGTAGAATTTTGCAACCATGTAATTTCATTAATGATTTCTTTCAAATTGAGCTGTCCAAATTCCTTTCGGAGAAACTTGAGGTGGTCATAGTCTTCACAATCTCCCGGGCATTCATCCAAACGCTTCGCTAACACTTCAGCGAAATGTTTCTTGAGTTGGTCGTCCAACACGGAGTAGATGACTTGATGAAGACCTTGTTCTACGGCTTTGAGTTGAGTATGAACGTCTTTTATATCTCTGTTATCAATCATCATCTTTTCTATACCGTTCACTTGCCCTCTGATGTAGTGAAGTCGTTTGATGATTTCCTTTTTCTCTTTATGATTCAGCATGGAACACTTTCTATATTGGTGTTACAAGGTACAATAGGATAGGGGTGTTTGTCAAGTTCTTTCCAAAATTTTATTTGACACAGTTTCTTTGACAACCCCATTCACATCACCCAAACAACATTCTCCTTTTGGATTTTTAATATCGCATGTACAGTTACCCGCTTTGATTTCCTTCGCGATTTGGAGTGAAGCAGTAGATTTTCCCGTGTGGATAATTTCATCTTTGATGCGACTTCGAGTCCAATCAAAGCAATAACAGGCGTTGACATCGTCACTACTATCCTTTGTAAAAACCTTCACCCTAACATCATCAGTTGTGATATGAGGGAAGTTCTCATTCGAGAAATAAACAACCTTGCAAGTAGGTTCTGTGCAATAATAATACTGTACATTTTGAATCACATCTCGCTTTTCAGACCTCACTAAATGTTCAACAGTTCTGTGTTGTACTTTTTTTGATGACGTTCCTGAAACAGGACATATTGCCGTGACGGGCGCCGGTGTTTTTGCTGTAAGCAAGCAACATACATCGTTTTCTTTATGCTTATCGGAAGCGATTGTTTCAATGGGGGAAGTGCAACAGGTATTCATATTATTTTCCTTTCTCAATTTGTGTAATGGTAGCTTCATAACTTGTTTCGTTCACCCTCTCAACAAAAACTTCCGGTTTCACTAAGTTTGGATCGAACTGAACAGTAGCGCTCCCTTTTTCAAAATCAACTTTTGCCTGATGTACTCCTTCGATGCTTATCAACATTCCCTCAACACCGACTGCACATGCTTTACAATCCATCCCCTTGATATTCAAAAAAGCCGTAGCGATTGGAACGACGGAATCGTTCGCACTCGTAGAGGGAGTGAGGTCAAAGTAAGGAAACAAAAGGGCGAGAACAGCGACAACAGTTACAACCCAAACGCCGACCTTATTCCATTTTCCCGCGCTTTGTGTTGTGCAGGTGCCGTCTTCACAATGTATTTTCCGTTTACGGTATGTAAAGTAAAACGCAAGCCCTAGCAAAAGCGCTGTAATCCCAATAAGATAGGGGCGGAACGCTTCGAATGCGGAAAACGCTCCAATACTTCCAATGCCGAGAAATACGAAAACGAGTGGTCCTATACAGCACAACGATGCCACTATCGCGGCAACGATTGAACCGAGCGTCATAAATTTTATTTCTTTCATAAACTGATCTCCTTATGCATAAATGAATGTTGTTCTTTTGTCTCATCTAACGCGAACATATCTTCAAGATTAGATGTGAAAATATTGCGGACGAGCGAATAATTAATAGTTTGGTCTTTGCGTCTTGTTTTGACAATGTTCTTATCCTTTAGCTTGCGAAGATGCTGAGAGACAGCAGAGTCAGAAATTTCAAGCGCTTCGGCAAGGTCACAGACGCACATCTCTTTGTGAGCGTGCAGTAAGTAGAGAATTTTCAACCGCTGAGGGTTTCCTGCAACACCGAGAAGGTTGGCTAATGTTTCCAAGCCTTTTTGTGTTGCAAGGTTTCGTTTGATGAGGAGAAACTCTGCTTTTGAAAAATTCGGTCTGACGCACAAGTTACCATCAATAATAATCTTTTTCATAGTTTAATGTTAGTATTTTAGTATATGCTTAATTACAAAACTAAGATACGAAAATAATAGTTCCCTGTCAAGAGGATTTAGAAAAATTCTTTTAGAAGTGTCGGGTAGGCGACAAACTCAGTTGCTGAGTTGTCGAAGTTTGTCGAAGTTCTTTATGATAAAATCTTTGCGGGAGAAGTCAATCAGTCCTTGTGATTTTAAATCATTTAGAACAGTGGTGACAGTTTGCCGGGAGGCGGCAGTGAGATGCGCAATTTCTTCTTGAGAAAGAAACGACTTAACGCTCACAACTCCTGATTTGATTTTTCCAAAACTCTCCGCATAACGGACAAGAAAACTGATGATTCGTTTGGTAACATCCTTAAAAGCAAGCTCGCTTACTTTCTCCTCAAACTTTCTAAGGCGCAATCCAATCCATTTTGTTAATTGAAGATTCATACTCGGATTGTAATTAATCAGTTCTTCAAAATCGGCTTTACTGATTGTACAGACAAGAACGTTATCCAATGCTTCTGCAATTTCTTTCCGTCCTTCATCATCAACGATGGAAAGTTCACCAAACAATTCTCCCGGTCCTAAAACATCTAAGATGACTTCTCTGCCATCTTCGTGAAGACGTGAAAGTTTAACATGCCCTTCTTTCAAAAAATAAATTGTCGTTGAAGGTTGTTCAGGAAAATAGATAGGACGATGCTTGTTAATCTGACTCATTGCCGTCATCTTTTCTACTTTCTTCATCTGCGATTCCTCCATCCCTTCGAAGATGTTAAAACCTTTCAGATACCAGAATTTTGATTTCTCAGCCATGACAACTGAAAGGTAGTGAAACATACCTCTATTTTCAAATATGATGAAAGCTATGTTTTAGATAATCACTTGTTTCTTTCAATAAATTTTCAAACATTCATATTGGTTAATGGTTGTTATTGGTGAATGGTGAGTGGTTAATTTTTCTTATTTTGAGTAGCAACTATATGCTTCAATATACTTACAGAATTGGCAACGAGACACAACAAACTGAAAACTCTAAACAAAAAACTATAAACTATCAACCGTCAACCGTCAACTATAAACAAGAAACAGAAAACTGAAAATGTGATTAAACTACATCAATTAACAAAAACATTCGGTTCGTTCACTGCGGTGAATAATCTTTCGCTTGAATTAAAGCAAGGGGAGTTCTTCGGTTTTCTCGGTCCGAATGGCGCGGGAAAAACCACAACGATTAAGATGATGACCGGATTGTTTGCACCGACGTCAGGTCAAATTATTATCAACGGATTTGACATTCAGAAAAATTCCTTCGAAGCGAAATTGGCTACAGGTTTCATCCCGGACCAACCGTTTTTGTATGAAAAGCTGACAGGGAAAGAGTTTCTGTTTTTTAGTGCAGGGCTGTACAAACTTAATCACGGCATGACATCGGAACGAATCGAAGAAGTGATTGATATGCTCGAACTCGGTTCGTGGATTGACCGACGGGCAGAAGATTATTCTCAAGGGATGAGACAGCGTGTGTGTATTGCCGCCGCGTTGTTGCATCGTCCCAAAGTCATGGTTGTTGATGAGCCGATGGTTGGACTCGACCCGCGAAGCGCGCACGTGGTTAAACGAATTTTCAAAGAACTATCTCAGCAAGGCGTAACGATTTTTATGTCAACGCACAGTCTGCCCGTTGCGGAAGAACTGTGCGATAGAATCGGAATCATCAAAGATGGAGAATTGATTTTCAACAACACTATTGAAGCATTGCATGACTACAAACAACAATTCGATGGAAAATTTGAATCGGTTTTCTTGGAACTGACGAAGTAGATGAAAACAATCCTTCATATTGTTTGGTACAAAGCGCTCAGTTTCTTCAAGACGACAACGCAACTGAAAGTTGCAAGCATTACAAAAAGCATTGCATCGTTGTTTGTGTTTGGCGGATTCGCCCTCGCCGCATACTTCTTTACATACAATACAATTCAGTACATCATGGAGGTTGCTGATTTAGGTTCGTTCCTTTTGCACCGTTTTCTTTCGATGTTGCTGTATGTCTTTTTCCTTTCCATCAACATCGGCAACATCATCGTTTCGTACGCCACACTCTACAGGTCGAAAGAGACAGAGTTCTTTTTCACAAAGCCGGTTCCGCACCTATCTCTGTTCATCATAAAATTTCTTGATAACTTTTTCTACAGTTCCACCACGTTGTTCATGATTGCGTTGGCGGTGTTGTTTGGTTACGGAGAATATTTTCAACTCCCGTGGACATTTTATCTAAACACGCTATTGTTTTTGTTCCTTCCGTTCATGTTGATTGCCGCATCGTTAGGCGTTACCGCGTTGATGGTTCTGATGAAAATTGCAGGAAGAATCGGAATAAAAGCGACACTTATAAGTCTTGTTGTGGGATATGTTGGAGTCGTGATAGCGTATTTTAAGTTGATAAATCCTGCAAAACTTGTTACCGGTGTAATGAAACACTTCCCGTACACCGACCAATATTTCGGCTATCTCGACCCGCCCGCATCAACCTTCTTGCCCAATCATTGGATGGCGGAAGCATTGTATTGGAATCTGAAAGGAGAAACTGCACGTGTAATAACCAACACAGCGATACTCGTTCTTGTTGCGGTGTGTTGTGTCTCATTAATGTTCTTTATTGCGCGAAAACTTTACTATAAAAGTTGGCTTTCTTTTCTTGAATTAAAAGCGCACAGTGAAACCAATGCAACTGCCAACGGCTTCTTCTCTTTTGCAAAGAAGTCAATGTTTGAACCGCAGACAGCCGTTCTCATCAAAAAAGAATTTTGGCAATTCTTTCGGGAGCCGAGTCAGTGGATTCATCTTGCAATCATCATGTTGCTCATCATCGTTTTCGTAGCAAGCATATTCCAACTCACACTTGGGACTAATCAGCCGTATTTACAAACCGTTTCCTATTTAGTGATGTATGTGTTCAATGTGTTTCTTATTATCTCCGTTGCGTTGCGATTTGTATATCCGTTAATGAGTACAGAGGGGCTCAGTTTTTGGAAAATACGGAGCGCGCCGATTACGCTCAACAAAGTGTATTGGTTGAAGTTTTTGCTTGCAGTAATTCCCATTCTCGTTGCCAATGAAATTCTCATGATTGCGTCACATCATGCAATTGCCCACCACCAAATGATTGTGTTGACAGGATTGATGACATCGGTATTCGTTGCTCTCTCTATAATCAGCATGAATCTGGGAACGGGAACATTCTTTGCCGATTACCGCGAGACGAATCCAATAAAAATATCCTCTTCACAAGGTGCAACGCTAACATTTCTTATGAGCATTGCATATCTCGTCTTCCTGATTGCGATGCTCTCCTTCCCCTTGTTCGGGTATTTTCAGATGGCGTACAAACATATTCCTTACTCAAGTGCAATGTTTTTTGTCAGCATCGGAGTGTTGTTGCTTGGCTCGACCATTGTTATACTTGTCTCGCACTCAATCGGGTTGAAGGGGATGAAGCGAGATTTTTAAGGTTTGAAGTTCAGCGAACCTTTTTGTATGTTCTCTGCATGAGTTTCCTAGTGAGAGTTTTCTTTTAAGATTTGAATTGAAGCAAACCGTTTTATATATCATTTTCTTTCTTTGTGTTTCCGAAGGAACGGCACAGGAAAATTTCAGGTATAAAGAAGAAGCAGAACAACTTTTCCAGGAAGGAATAGTGTTCTATGATTCCGCTTCATACGAAAATGCGGCAGATGCATTTGAGCAGGCATTAAACATCAATCCCGTTCATCAGCGAACGACGGCTTGCTACATGATGGCAGCAAAAGCGTGGCTGCAATTGCGTGAACACGCTCAGACAATGTTTCTGATGAATAATTTTCTCAAACGATTTCCTGAAACCGAGTACGCAAAGGAGGCGCGTTTCACTCTTGCAACGGCATATTATTATTTGAATCTGAATAAAAACAGTGCGCGGGCATTTTCATTTGCCATTGATTCCATCAATAATGATGCAAGAACAACCAGAGCGATAGAATTGATTGATTCTCTTTCCAGGTATGTTCTTTCGAAAGCGGAATTACAGGAATTACAGAACGAAATTTCAAATGAGAAAGCGAGAACTATCCTCTCGAAAGTGATTGAAGAAAGAACACTTGCCAAAAAGAAGGAAAAGGAATCGGAAGAACCGATCAAAAAGGAATTAAAAAATATAGTCATCAATGTTGGAGTGTTACTACCGTTGATGGAAAAAGTCGCTTCCAATCCTGCAAAGAGAGCGGCGGAAGATATATTGGATGGAATAAAGATTGCACAGGAAGAATTCGAACAAGCGAACGACAATGTCAGCATCGTGCTTGATGTGAGAGATACAGAGCGTGATTCGAACATTGCAAAAAAGCAAGCAAAGGAACTTTCAAACAATGATGCTAATTCTGTAATCATCGGAGAATTGTTCAGCAACATCACACAATCGTGCGCGTCGATAGCCAATGAAGGAAAAATTCCGCTCATCACCCCGACCGCGAACATGATTGGATTGGCAGAAATAGGGAAGTACGTTTTTCAGGCGAACGCGGATATTTCAATGCACGGAAAAGTTTTGGCACAGTATGCTGTCAATCATCTCGGCATGACAACGCTTGCTGTTCTTTCACCTAACAATCCGAATATCAGAATCATTACCAAAGAATTTATTCAGGAAGCAACGCGACTTGGGGCAAAGATTCTCGCATCGGAAGAATATGAAACGAGTTCGAATGATTTGAGCAAACAATTCATCGCTCTCAGGAAGGCGACTGCAAACTCTGAACCGCTTGTTTCGTTTGATATGCGGATGAATAAAGCGTTCAGAAAAAAAATACTCCAAGCAGGTGCGAATGAAGAATTGGTTGATTCACTAATTGAGACGCGGGGGAAAATTTCTGTCAGCAAGTTGTTTAGTGCGAACGGATTGCGGAAAGCGGAATCATTGAAAATGAAAATCATCAATCCGAAATCTCACGCATCGAATGTGGAAGTTCCGGTGTATGCAATTCAAGGAGTGTTTGTACCTGTTGTTTCTCCGGAAGATATCGGAGTGATTGCATCGCAGATGACATATTATAACATCAAGGCGCAATTGCTCGGAAGCGCAGAGTGGTACGACGAAGCAATTCTCGAAACTCAGCGACGGTATTTAAACGGCGTTATTTTCTGTTCCGATTATTTTATTGATGACAGCGACGAAGCAGTTGTAGCATTTCAGAATCAATTGAAGCGGCGACCGACGAAGTACTCGTTGTTCGGATACGATGTGTTGAAAATGCTTACTTCATGTTTTGAAAGCGGAGTAGTGAAACGGGATGAAATTCGGAAATGTCTCGAAAATATTCAGCACTTCGAGGGATTACATTCGATAATTTCGTTGAAACCGAATCGTGTCAATCGGGTGATGCAAATTTTGCAGTTCAAAGACGGTGAAGTAAAACGATTGAGAGAAATATTTGTTAATTGAATTATCAATAATGAATGTCGAATGTAGAATGTTTGCCCGTCAAGGGCGGGTAAAAATGAAAAAATATTTTCTATGCCTAAATCGGGAGAAGAAATGAAATCAAACAATACGTCTGAACCGCACATCGAATACAAACGCATCACTGATTGGCCCGAAGATGACCGACCGCGTGAGAAATTGCTCAATCATGGTGCGGATACGTTGACAGATGCAGAACTTCTTGCAATTCTCATCAGAACGGGAACGAGAAATGCGACTGCAGTTGATATCGGGAAGCAATTGATAAAGAAATATGGAACGCTCTATCAGATGTCGCATCGAACCGCACAAGAATTGATTGATGAGAAGATTCCCGGTCTAAAGAAAGCAAAGGTAATAACTCTTCTTGCGGCAATCACGATTGGGAAACGAATAGCGAATGATATCAAGCATACAAAGAAAATTCAGGTTCACTCTCCGGAGGTCATTGCTGAAATGTTTATCAGCCAGATGCAAAGTCTCAAACAGGAAAAGTTCTACATTGTCATGCTTGACAGTGCAAACCACTATATTCGTGATGTTGAGATAACAAACGGAACTTTGAACTCTTCGCTCGCACACCCACGTGAAGTGTTTCGCCCTGCAATTGCAGAACCGGCAGCGAGCATCATTCTTCTCCACAATCACCCAAGCGGAAATCCCGAACCGAGTTCGGAGGATATGCAAATCACGAAGCAACTTGTCGAAGCAGGAAAAATTATTGGCATTCCTGTTCATGACCACATCATCATTGCGGGACATACGTTCACTTCGTTCGCGGAGCGAGGACTCATTTGATACGTTATCCGTTATTGGTTATTTGTTAATCGTTATTGGTCATTTGTTGGCTGTACTTAGTACTTCGTTCTTTGTACTTTGTATTCCAACTCAGTAATCTCATATCGCACATCTCACATCTCAAATCTCCCTTGCTTCCGATAGAAAACATTCTTCCTGAACTGCGAGACACTTTGCAAATGAAATGCAATGTTGTCTTATCCGCAGAACCGGGAGCAGGAAAGACAACGAGAGTTCCGATTGCGTTGATGAATGAATCGTGGTTGAACAACAAAAAGATTATCATGCTTGAGCCGAGACGATTGGCGGCACAACGGGCGTCGTCGTACATGTCTCAACAATTAAAAGAGAACGTTGGTGAAACGATTGGTTACAGGATTCGGGGAGATGCGAAGGTTGGAGCGAAGACAAAAGTGGAAGTGGTGACTGAAGGGATTCTTACTCGAATGATACAGAGCGAGTCGGATTTACCTGAAATTGGTTTGCTCATCTTTGATGAATTTCATGAGCGAAGTATTCATGCTGACCTCGGCCTTGCGCTTGCGTTGGACGTTCAGGAACAATTACGGAATGATTTGAGAATTCTTGTTATGTCGGCTACACTTGATGGGATTGCAGTTTCTTCGTTGCTCGGCACAGCACCGGTTCTTCAATGTACAGGGAGAACATTTCCGATTATAACGCATTACTTGAAACGAATTCATGATGGCGCGATTGAGCCGCTTGTTGTTTCGGCAATTCATCAAACAATAAAAGAAGACGATGGAGATGTGTTGGTGTTTCTTCCCGGACAGAAGGAGATTCGCAGAGTAGAATCGTTATTGCTTGATAAAGAATTACCGGAGGAAATTATCATTCACACTCTTTTCGGTGAGGCATCAGCAAAGCAACAACAAGCCGCTCTTGTATCCGCGCCGAAAGGAAAAAGAAAAATCATTCTCTCAACAAGTATTGCCGAAACGAGTTTAACAATTGATGGAGTTCGGGTTGTAATTGATTCAGGGCTTGCACGTGTCCCCCGTTTTGATTCTAAGCGCGGGATGTCGGGACTTGTAACAACGCAAGTTTCCCGGGCAAACGCGGAACAGCGAAGAGGAAGAGCGGGAAGGCAAGC
>JACPVN010000145.1 GCA_016191715.1 Ignavibacteriota bacterium
CCGCCGCCTTCATTCTATCCGATGAAATTTCTTCATTCCCGAGAGTAATGTTTGTTTTTATATCACCCGAAAAAAGAAACACATCCTGCAAAACAATGGCAATGTGTTTTCTCAGATCCTCTTTGTTGAACAATCGGATATCAATTCCATCAACGAGAATCTCACCTTGTTGGAATTCATAAAACCTGCACAACAAATTCGTGATGGTTGTTTTGCCGGCGCCCGTATGTCCGACAATCGCAATCGTTTCACCCGGTTCAATCTTGAATGAAACATTCTTCAACACCCAATCTTCTTTGTCGTAAGCGAACCAGACATTCCGAAACTCAATCGCTCCGTGAATCGCTTTAGATTCGATATGAGATATTTGCCCGCCTTCGGCGGGTGAAGGATTTGCGATATGTGTTTTATCATCTAAGAGTTTGAACACGCGCTCGGAAGATGCCATCGCCGTTTGCATGATGTTGTACTTTTCCGACAAATCACGGATTGGTCGCCAGAACATTTCATTGAATTGCAGAAATGCCATCACGGTTCCGACTGTTATGTTACCGCCAAGCGAGTCGAGCCCGGAGTACCAAAGCATCAAACCGATTGCCACAGCGCCGACCAAATCAATTCCGGGATAAAAAAGCGCATAGTAAAATATGGAACGGATGTGCGCGTCGCGCAAATCGGCATTGATGCCGGAGAATTTCTGATATGATTTCTTCTCCCTGTTAAATATCTGGTCCACCGTCATGCCGGTGATATGTTCCTGCATGAACGTGTTGATGCGCGCAAGATGGAGACGGACATCTCGGTACGTTTCTCTCGCTTTTTTCCTGAAGAGAAATGTTCCGTAAAATAAAATCGGGATAACGCTGAGAGAAATAACTGCAAGCTCCCAGTTCATCGAAAACATGAACCACACAATTCCCGCTATGGTGAACACATCACTGAACACCATAACGATTCCGGACGCAAACATTTCGTTCAGCACTTCAATATCGTTGGTAACGCGTGTAACGAGCCGCCCGATCGGATTGCGGTCGAAGAATTTCAATCCCAATCCCTGCAGATGTTTGAACACTTCCATCCGCAAATCGAAAATTGCTTTTTGTCCAACCCACTGCGTTAAATACGTGTTCGCATATTGAATCAATCCGCGCAAAATCAGCACAAGAAAAAAGACAACGGCGGTAATCAGCAGTCCGGTTTTATCTCCCTGTTTGATGTTGACATCAACCGCATGTTGCGTAAACCACGGACGCACCGCTTCCATCCCAGCGATAATCACGCTGAGTCCGATACCAATAACAACATGCCAGCGATATGGCTTCAAATATCTGAGAAGCCGTTTCATCAAGCGGGTGTCGTAGGCTTTACCGAGGATCTCTTCTTCGTTCATTCAAGTAAAAAGTCAAAAATAAAAAGTAAAAAACTATTATCGGAGTAAGAAACCAATGACATCAATTTTTACTTTTTCCTTTTGTCTTTTGATTTCTTTTCAACTTACTCACAATAGCACCAAGAATTTTCTTAATTTCATCTGCTTCCGAAATTATCGCTTCAAGTCGCGAGGGTTTAAGTAATTCTGATGCTTTAATCATTCTCAACCAGTAATGAGTTTCACGCGCTTCCTTCAACGAAGTGTTCATTTTGAAAATGTAATCTTCTTTGCTGAAGGCGGCAACGGCTTCTTCAACATTTGCTCCAACGGAAGTACCTGAACGAAGGACTTGATTTCCCAATACTTTTCCCGCCTTCGTGTTTGGCAAATACTCTGACATTTTGATGATTCTAACTCCAAAGTTAAACGTTCGTTCTTTTATATCTTGATACATTGTATCTCCTTTCTTTTTACTTTTTATTTTTGACTTTTTACTTTAACAATTCTAGTTCTTGTTCAAGAAGTTGCTTCTCATACAGTTCAGAATAAATGCCGCCAAGAGAGACGAGCGAATCGTGTGTTCCCTGCTCTACGATTTGTCCTTTGGCGAGAACGACAATCATATCTGCATCTTTCACCGTCGAGATTCGGTGACTGATGATGATGCTTGTTCGATTCTTCATGACAGTGCGAAGTCGTTTCAGAATTTCTTCTTCGGTGTAGGTGTCAACTGCGGAAAGGGAATCATCAAGAATTAAAATTTTGGGATTACGCATGATGGCGCGGGCGATGCTTGTCCGTTGTTTCTGTCCGCCGGAGAGCGTGATGCCCCGCTCGCCAATCATCGTTTCAAATCCTTTCGGAAACTCCTGAATGTCTTTGGCGATTTGGGAAATCTCGGCGACTTCACGGATATGCTCTTCCGTCTCGTTGTCAATTCCATATGAAATATTTTCGGCAATCGAATCAGAAAAGAGAAACGTTTCCTGCGGTACGTAACCGATGTGCTGTCGCAAAACCTCCAGCGGAATCCTTCGGACATTGATTCCGTCAATGAGCAGTTCACCTTCTGTTACATCATACAAGCGGGGAATAAGATTGATAAGCGTTGACTTTCCTGAACCCGTGTAACCGACCACTGCAAGAGTTGTTCCCTGTTCTATTTTAAGATTGAGATGTTCAAGCGTTGGTGTTGCGGCGCCTTTGTGCTTGAACGAGACATTTTTCAATTCTATCGTTCCCTGAATTTCTTTGATGGAGTAATCGGCATCGTTTGAATTTTGAATTTCCGGAATTGTATCTAATATTTTCCCCAGCCGTTCCATCGAAGCGGCGCCTTGCTGTAAAATATTCGTTACCCAGCCGAATGCAATCATGGGCCAAATGAGCAAAATCAAATAACCGAAAAATGCCGTTAACGTCCCGATAGTCATTTCACCATTGATAACTTTCAACCCGCCAACATACACCGCTATGACAAGCGAACATCCGACAAGCAAAAACATCAGGGGCCACATGATGGATTGAACTTTTGCCAGCACGAGATTTTTTTTGAGATAATCAAAACTGAGTTTCTCGAACAGGTCAATCTCGTATTTCTCCCGCACATAAGCCTGCACGATGCGAATACCGGAAAGATTTTCCTGCGCACGCATCGTGATTTCGGAAAACTGTTGTTGCCGCTCTTCAAACTTTTTGTGGACGATTTTCCCAAGTTTATAGACCGCAAATGAAACGAACGGAAGCGGAAGAAGCGCGTACAGCGTCAACTGCCAATCCGCCGCGAACATCATCACGAGCGTCATGCTGAATGTCATGAGCGTATCGGTCGGGTACATGATGCCGGGACCGAGAACGTTTCGCACTGCGCCGATATCGTTGGTGGAGTGCGCCATCAAATCGCCGGTTGGCGTGTTTTGAAAATACGTGAGCGGAAGTTTCTGAATGTGCGCGAGGAAATCGTTCCGGATATCGAACTCGATGTGTCGTGAAATGACGATAATAGTTTGCCGGGTCAGGAACGTGAACACGCCCGCAACCAACGTCAAACCGACGATGATTGCCGCATATTGCGCCATCGTCCACTCATCAATTTGTCGCGTTTCCAACCCGCGCTTCAACTCATCAATCGCTTTGCCGACTAATTTCGGTTGAACGACCGTAAACAGGTTACTGGCAATAACCGTGACGAGACCGAAGAGAAGCGTTTTTTTGTATTTCCAGAGATACGGCTTGAGACGAAGGAGCGATTTCATTGAGGAGAAAGATACGAAATGTTTGGAGAAAATAATTCATC
>JACPVN010000197.1 GCA_016191715.1 Ignavibacteriota bacterium
GTTATAGCATCATCGCCTGACCAGACTGCAAAATTCTTCGGTCGGTTACGGAGGATTTCCATAACCTGTCCAAAATTTCCCGATGCTTCTTTTACGCCAACCGCTTGCGGAATTTCCTCCGCGATGCGAAGTGTTGTCGCCGCCTCGATGTTGCTTGCTGTTCTTCCCGGAACATTATAGACAATAAACGGAGCGTCAATCGCATTTGCAATCGCCGCGTAATGTTGGAAGAATCCTTCCTGCGTCGGCTTGTTATAGTACGGCGCGACGATAAGAACTCCGTCCGCGCCGGCGGCGGTCACTCGCTTTGAAAGTGTAAATGTTTTCTTCGTTGAGTTATTTCCCGCTCCAGCGAATATTTTCACGCGTCCGTTTGCCTGCACGACAACAGTCTCAACAACACGAACGATTTCGTCATCGGTGAGTGTAACGCTTTCACCCGTTGTTCCGGTCGGTAATAACGCTTCGACTTTGTTCTGAATTTGAAACTCGACAAGTCGCTTGAGTGCGCCGTCATCAATAGTATCATTTTTTGTGAATGGAGTTACCAGTGCGGTTCCCGTACCGCGAAATGGAATTGTTCTTTTTTTCATAGCATTGAAGTAATAACATCTTTCATTGTGTACACACCTTTTTTTCCTTTGAGCCACTGCGCGGCAATCAATGCGCCGTGGGCAAAACCTGTTCTGTTTTTTGCTGAGTGAACAAGTTCGATGCAATCCGCTTCCGAATCAAACACCACGCGGTGATTGCCGACCACACTGCCCAACCGTGTCGAAGTAATTTGCATCTGCTCCGGTTTGATTTTCGTACGAGGCGTTTCCTGTAAAATCGTTTTCTTGCTTTTGAATTTCTGCATGACTGTTTGAGCGAGCGCCAACGCCGTAGCGCTTGGTGCGTCAAGTTTTTGTGTGTGATGCGTTTCTGCAATAGCAACATCATAGAAGTGAAACTTGTCACAAAGCTCAGAAATGATACTGACCCCGTGATAAAAGATATTAACACCAAGCGAAAAGTTCGCCGCATAGAGAAATCCAATTTTCGATTTCTCCACCATCTTTTTCACCTCCGGCAGTTTATCGTACCAACCTGTTGTCCCAACGACCAAACTCTTGCCGCATCGCGCAACCGCTTCAATATTTTCCATCGCTGCGTGAGGAACAGAAAAGTCAATGCACACATCAACATTCTTCAGTGATTGCTTTGTTAAACCGGACGCTCCATCGTTGTTCTCTCCATCGAAAATCTGCACAACTTTTATGTTATGTTCAGGCGCCAACCGCTCGATTTCTTTTCCTGTCTTTCCGTGACCAATCAATGCGATGTTCATACAGCTACTTCCCTTGTTTGCGTTACTAAACGAAACTCTTTCAGCACATCAATCTCCACCGAACCGGAATACTGTGCTTTCTTCGCCGCAACCCTATTTGCAAAATCAAGCGACTCCTGAATATTTTTTGAGTACAAATATTTCGCACAATACGCCGCAATAAATACGTCTCCGCATCCGGTAGAATCTTTTGCTAACTCAGGAGTGATGCCTGCACTATCAACCTGCTTCACGTGTTTTCGGTCATCAATAAAAGAAGAGAAGCCGCGTTCTCCCCGCGTAATGGTCAGCACTTTTGTGTTGAGCGCAAGAATTTGTTTTGCCAGGGTTGTCTCATCAAATTTTTCCGTCGTAAATCCGGCGGCTTCCTGTTCATTCATCTGCACTGCATGAAGCATGAACAACCAACGCCGCCACGCTTCGAGCGGACGGCGGACGCGGGTAAAATCATCCTTGATTCCAAGCGACAAACTATGAACATCCATCGCCAACGGAATATGGTCGTCGCGCAATTCCATCCTGATTTCATCCAGCGTTTCGAGCGTAATATCAAACCCGGAAATCATGTTCAACAAGACCATATCCACGGCGAGTTTTGATTTGATTTTCTTCCACGGAATCGGCTCGGAGATGTGCTTCGAACACTCCACCCGCTCGCCACCATCTTTATAATAGAGATGAACCTGATTCGTAGGTCCGCTGAATTTGTAAACTCCCGACGTATCTACATTCGGATACTGTTTCAGTCGCTCAACAAATTCTTCATACTCTTTATCGCCGACACCAAACACCGGAAACACGACATCGCTTTCGCTTAATACATTTGCGAGCGTTGCGACTGAAAAGAATATTCCGCCGTAACTTTGCGTTTCCGTTCCGTCTGCATGATGAATAACATCGAGACAGAGATGACCGATGACTGTAATTTTCATTTACTATACCTTCGCCGTGTACGGATAATTTTCTACTTCACATGTTCGCCAGATTGCCTGACACGAAAACTTGTTTTCATACAACGCATGACCAACGATAACAGAATCCACTCCAAGTTTTTCCATTTCCTGCAACTTCAGCAAATCTTCCAGTTCCGAAACTCCGCCGGATGCAGTTACCCTCATGCCGATAGTTTCCGCAAGCATTCGGAGCGCCGCGAAATTCGGTTCCCGTTGTTTTCCGTTGCTGATTATATCTTTATAAATCACTCTTCGAAATCCCATTTGCTTTGCATTGAGCGCAACGCTCACCGCCGTAAGTCCGGAGTCTGTTTGTCCACCACGGATTTTTACTTTCCCTTCTTCCGCATTTATTCCAATAGTTATTTTGCTTGCAGTATAATGTTCCAGTGCGCGCGTTGCTTGTTCCGGTTCTTCAAGCAACATTGTTCCTATCGTTACACGGAACACGCCGCTGTTGAATGCTTCGTGAATATCGTTAATGGTTCTCATGCCGCCGCCAAGCTCGATTGGTATATCTACCGCTTTCGTCAGTTCGCGAATCAATCTCAAGTTCACCGGATGACCTTCGAGTGCGCCATCAATATCGGTAATGTGCAACGACTTGGCGTTCTCTTTGCGCCAGAGTTTCACCATCTCAACCGGGTCGTCACTGCACACGATGCCGCGCTCGTTCCTTGGCGTGAGGACACATTTACCCTGTTTGATTTCGATTGCAGGAATTAGGAGAAGCATGTGGTTCGGTTACCTTACTGAATTTGTTTCCCGAACTTTTTCCGCCAACAATACTTTTAACATTGCCTGATAAGGAACCCCGCGTTTATTTGCCAAGATCTTGATTTCTTCAAGAAGATATTCAGGCAACCGGACTGAGATTGTTTTGCTCGTTGGCTTGAGATCCGGAAACACCGCGGGTTTGGCTTTCGAGAAATCAATATACTCTGTCGAATCGTGGGTAGCCCAAAAGTTTTCTTCTTTTTCGAGCGACTTAAACCTTGGTATTTTTTCCATTTTTTTCATTGTGTTTGTTTCGTTGATGCTTATTCTTGCCGTTACACATGAAAAGAAAATCTTTGCCATAACCCCACGATTTATCGTGGGGGATATTCTGAAAATTCTCATCGGCTTTAGCCGTGACTATCATGGCTAAAGCCATTTATTTGTTTTACGTTCTTTCCCCATCCTAAAGGATGGGGTTAATTCAATGACTGTTATTTTACTATTCAAAATAATCACGCCGCGGTTTGCTTTATGATAAACTCATCAGAGTGTTTCATAAAAGCTTCGCCGGAAAGTTTTATTGCTTCTGCAATTGCTTCGTTTGTTATGCTGTGATGACATTCCTCAACAATTGTTTCCCATGCCTTTCCTTTAGCAAGCATATCGAGAACCTGCCAGACCATGATGCGGGTTCCGCGGAACGTCGGTTGACCGTCGCATATACCGGGGTCGGTTATAATGTAACGACCTAAAAGATTTGTTGTGTGAGTTCGTTTCATGCTGATTCAAAAATGCAAAATTATTAGGTGAAATTCAAACAATAAACCCTAAACAATTCATTTTCATTCACAAAAAAATTCTCTATCTTGTCCACACATTTTTCACAACACATTTTCTCATGAAACGAATTCTCTTACTACTCACTCTTTGCTCTCTGCTCTCCGCTCATTTCTCACCGCTCACCGCTCAGAACTCACCGCCCAAATCTCATATCTCACAACCCAAGTTGTTCGTCCTCATCGTCGTTGACCAACTCCCCTACGAGCAACTCGAACGATTCAAGCCGTACTTCTCTGACAATGGTTTTAATTATTTGATGAACAATGGGGCGAATTTCATCAACACAAATTATGAATACGCTTACACAAAAACTGCGTGCGGTCATGCGGCGATTGCAACCGGAACGAATCCTGACATGAACGGCATCGTCGGAAATGCGTGGTACGACAGAACAAAAAAGAAAACGGTGAACTGCGTCGGCGATGAGAATGAACAACTTGTCGGAAAAGAGGGCGCGGGGAAATCGCCGCGAACACTGACTACGTACACGCTCGGTGACATGCTGAAACTTTCCACCAATTTCCGCTCGAAAGTGATTGGCGTCTCCAATAAAGACCGCGCGGCAATTTTAACCGGAGGAAAATTCGGAAATGCCTACTGGACCGATGGTGCGGGATTTGTGAGTTCAACATATTATGCAAAGGAATTACCTGCGTGGGTAACGAAGTTCAACAAGTCCGGTTTTATACAAAAGTTTTTCGGTCAGAAATGGGAATTGCTGAAACCGGAAATCGCCGCGACTATTTGTGATGAGGACTCGAACACGTATGAATCAAGTTATGCCGGAATGGGAGCGACATTTCCTCACTTTGTCACCGGGGATGACCGAACGAAGATTTCGGACTCGTACTTCACAGCAGTCGAAACATCTCCGTTCTTAACGGAAATCCTGTTCGAGTTTGCCAAACAAACAATTACCGCAGAATCACTCGGCACACGCGGTGTCACTGACATGCTGAGCGTTGGTATTTCTGCGACAGACATTATCGGACACAATTACGGACCGAACAGTCCCGAAGTGTTTGATAATCTTCTCCGCACTGACAAGTACATTGCAGAGTTTCTTTCGTTTCTTGACAAGCAATTCGGTTTGTACAATTGTTTGATTGCGCTTTCTGCCGACCATGGCATCGCGCCGATTCCCGAATACCTTGTAAAGAAAAGCCCGCTCACTGATGCCGGAAGAATCGGCACAGACAGCGTGAAGAAAGCGTGTCTGAATATTCTCAATAACAAATTCAGTGCGGCGGAATCGTTGTGGGTTGAAAAAGTTGTGGAGAATAATATTTACGTCAACAAGGAATTCATTAAAAACTCTCGTCACCCTGACGAAAGCGCCATCCTGCAAACATTGAAAGATTCTCTGCCGCTTAGACTGCCGGTGTTTGCATCATATACACTTGAAGATTTAGAAAAGAATTCTCTCCCGGAAAAACTCCGGCAACAGGTTCAGCATTCCTGTTATCCTCCCCGATGCGGCGATTTAATGTTTGTCTTCAAACCATATTGGATTCTCGACGGAGCGAAAGACGGAACGAACCACGGAATGCCATGGAAATACGACACGCACGTCCCGCTCATCTTCTTCGGAAGCAACGTCACACCCGGAACATTCGCCGACGATGCTTCTCCAATTGACCTCGCGCCAACCGTTGCTTCGTTGTTGGGAATTGAGTTTCCGGCTTCGGGGGCCGGGAAAGTTCGCTCGGAAATAGTTCTACAAAAATGACTTGATTATCTGAGGGGATTTTGTTACACTCTTTTGAAAAAAGGACATACTTATGACCGTTTATGAAGCAACAATTTCGAACATCCAACGATTGCCTGAACCGATGATTCAGGAAGTTAATGA
>JACPVN010000198.1 GCA_016191715.1 Ignavibacteriota bacterium
GAACATTTTGTTCTTGTTCGTGGGCAATGTCATAGACGAGTTCAATGATGGAGAGCCCGACGGAAAGTTTTTCTAAGTCTATGGCAAAGTGATGATACGAATGAATCAAATCGCACTGCCCGACTGTTTGCACTTCCCTTCCTTCTTTGATGTACAGAACAATTTGAACATGCGACATCGGCTCAAGCGCCGCGCCGATTTTACTGTTTGCCCGGCGCGCTCCTTTCACTATTGCTCCAACTCTACCAAGTTCTTTCGTATAGAACGTTACAATCTTACTCGATTCCTTAAAGTTGATCGTGCGGAGAACGATGGCTTCTGTTTTTAAGATGTTCAATGAAAAAGTAGTTGAGTAATTGAGTAGTAAGTACAAAGTACTAAGTACTAAGAACTATGCACAACAAAAGAACACTAATGACAAATGACAAATGACTATTGACTAAGTCAGAATGAATACGGAGATTTATGAATACCTTTTTCCGTAATGATAGCGGAGATGAGTTCATGCGGTGTAACATCAAAGGAAGGATTCCAGACCTGAACATCTCTCGGAGCGATAGCCACACCGAATACTTCTCTCACTTCATCAGGATTTCGTTCTTCGATTGGTATTTGACTTCCATCCGTTATCGTTTTATCAAACGTAGATGAAGGAGCCATAACATAAAACGGGATTTGATGGTAATGAGCAAGCACAGCCAGACTGTATGTTCCGATTTTGTTCGCTGTATCTCCATTGATAGCGATTCTGTCTGCGCCTGTTAACACACAATCTATTTTTTTTGTTTTCATTATTGCTGCTGCCATGCTGTCTGTTATCAATGTTACATTTATGCCTCGTTTCATCAACTCCCACGTTGTTAATCGAGCGCCTTGAAGCAACGGTCGGGTTTCACAAGCAAAAACCTTTATGTCTTTCTTCTTTGATGCAGTTACAATAACTCCGAGTGCGGTTCCACCTGAACCGGCTGTTGCCAAATCACCCGTGTTACAAATTGTCAGAACATTTGCTTGAGCGGGAAGAAGAGTATTTCCATGCCTTCCGAGAGCATGGCAATAAGCCATTTCTCGCTGATGTATAATAACCGATTCATCATGGAGAAGTTCGATACCCGTCGGGACATCTTGAATTTTCTCAATTACGGTCTCCATTTTTTCAAGGCAAGTAAACAAATTCACCGCCGTCGGTCTTGTTGCTTTCAGTTTGTTAATAACTTTTTTGAGTTCACTTTTGAATGTAGGAAGGTCTGCCTGATGCAATCTCTTAGCCGCTAACGCGACGGCATACGTTGCGGCAATCCCAATTAACGGCGCTCCACGAATTTGTAATGATATAATCGCATCAACAATGGTTGTATAGTTTACAGTGCGAATATAATATTCCTCAAAGGGAAGTTTCGTCTGATCAATAAATTTTACTACATCAACATCCCATCGTATTGCTTGCATACTTACGAAAGAGTTAAATCATCAAACTTAGTTAACTGCCGGAACTCGTGGAAGCGGTCCTGAATTTCCAAGTACGTCAAATCATTGAACCGCTCGAGACTGAACCGCTCGACACAAAACGACGCGAGCGTACTTCCATAAATAACCGCACGTCTGAAATTTTCTTCGGACAAATCATCAGTCCGAGCAATCCAACCAATGAAGCCACCTGCGAATGTATCTCCGGCGCCGGTCGGGTCATAAATACTTTCTAACGGAAATGCAGGTGCGGAGAAATATGTTTTCTCAGTAAAGAGCAACGCCCCATGTTCTCCTTTTTTGATGATGAGAACTTTGGGTCCCATCTTTAATATTTTTCTTGCGCCGCGAACAAGGTTCGGGTCTTGTGCGAGCAGACGAACTTCCGAATCATTAATGATAAGAATATCCATCAATTCAAGCGTTTTCATCAATTCTTTATGTTTTCGGTCAATCCAGAAATTCATCGTGTCACCAACAATGAGTCGCGGCTTATCGAGTTGTTCAACGACGCGGCGTTGTAACGTCGGGTCAATGTTGCCGAGACAAACATAGGTCGA
>JACPVN010000199.1 GCA_016191715.1 Ignavibacteriota bacterium
AATGATGGAACTCATCACCGATGCCGACGCCTTCGAGATTGCACAACCGGAACCCGTGAAACTCAAATCCTGAACAACACCATCTCTGACTTTGAGATACACAACATAATGGTCGCCGCATAACGGGTTGAATCCTTCAATTTTTCTATCGGCATCTTCCATCACACGAAAGTTGCGCGGGCTTTTGTTGTGGTCAAGAATTACTTCCTGATACAATTCTTTCAATTCAGGATTCAACTGAACATCTCCTTCACTTTGTTAATTGCATTAACAAGCACATCCGCTTCATCCTTAGTGTTGTAAAATGCAAACGATGCTCGCGCTGTTGCAGGAACATTAAACCGTTGCATCACCGGTTGTGCACAGTGATGTCCGGTGCGGATTGCAATTCCTTCTGTGTCGAGAATTGTTCCGATGTCGTGCGGATGGATTCCATCGAGTGTGAATGAAATTACTCCGGTTTTCTCCCGAGCAGTACCAATGATTGTCAAACCATCAATTGTAGATAATCTTCCCGTCGCGTATTCAAGTAGTTCCTGTTCATAGTTATGAATTGCCTCATAATCGAGCGTATTCAAATAATCTATCGTGGCACCGAATGCGACTGTATCAGCAATGTTCGGTGTACCTGCTTCAAACTTGTAGGGCAATTCATTGTAAATCGTTTTCTCGAATGTCACCGATTTAATCATATCGCCTCCGCCCTGATACGGTGGCATCACTTCAAGCAGAGATTTCTTTCCATATAAAATTCCGATTCCGGTCGGACCGAACATTTTATGACTTGAGAAGACATAAAAATCGCAGTCTAATTCCTGAACATCAACTCTCAAATGGGGAACTGCCTGCGCACCATCAATCGAAACCGGAACATTATACTTATGAGCAGTTTCAATCACTTGTTTGATTGGATTGATTGTGCCGAGTGCGTTTGAAACATGTGTGAGTGCCAAAAGTCTTGTCTTATTATTGAACAACTTCTCAAAGTCATCAAGAATAATTTCACCCTTATCATCAATGGGGATAACTCGTAGCGTCGCCTTCTTCTCAGCACAAAGCATTTGCCATGGAACGATATTGGAGTGATGTTCCATTCCTGAAATAATTATCTCATCTCCTTCATGAACATTCGCCCGCCCGAATGATTGAGCAATAAGATTGATTCCATCCGTTGTTCCGCGAGTGAAAATAATTTCTTCGCTTCGTTTGGCATTGATGAATCGTTGAGTCTTCAATCTTGAATTTTCATACGCCTCCGTTGCCTGTTCGCTTAACAGATGCACACCACGATGAACATTGGAATTGAACTCGGTGTAATATCGAACAAGAGAATCAATAACAACTTGCGGCTTCTGACTTGTCGCGGCATTATCAAGATACACAAGCGGTTTCCCGCGAACTTGTTGATTGAGAATCGGGAAATCCTTCCTGGTTTTCTCCACGTCAAACGTCAATTCCGTTGTATGTGTTTGTGCTTCAATCATGCTCAGATTTGTTCTTCAGTTAGTCTTCCGCTATGGAGTTTATCAAAAATCATTGGGTAGAGTTTCTCACGAAGTTGTTCGTTGTTGATTCTGTCAATGACGTCATTGGCAAATGCGGTTGTTAATGTATCACGAGCCTGCTCTTTGCTGAATCCACGTGACCGCAAATAAAATATCTGATTTGCATCAAGTTGTCCGACAGTTGCACCGTGTGTACACTTCACATCATCTGCAAATATTTCAAGTTGAGGTTTCGTGTCAATCGTCGCGTCATCAGAAAGTAAGAGCGTTTTGTTTGTCTGTTTTGCGTCCGTTTTCTGTGCATCTTTTCTGACAAAGATTTTTCCGTTAAATACTCCGCGTGATCTTTGGTCAAGAATTGATTTGTACAATTCATGACTCGGACAGTTCGGTTTCGCATGGTCAATCGTCGTGTGATTGTCAATCAACTGCTGACCCGTTGCCAATGAAAGCCCGTTCAATGTACATTCACTCCCCTCACCGTCTAACGTGGAAAGCACATTATTCCGAACAATCGTTCCGCCAAGCGCAATTGAGTTCGAAGTAAGATTACTTGTCGTCTTTTGATTGACATGCATTGTACCGATATGAAATGCCTTCTCACTTTCACGTTGGAGTTTCGTGTGATTAAGTTGAGCCCCTTCATCAAGACTAATTTCCGTAACGGTGTTTGTCAGGTAAACGCTTTCTTGCAGGCATGTATAATATTCAACAACCGTACACGTGCTATGTTTTCCAACACGAATGAGATTTCTCGTATGAATAGCAACCGGTGAAACATTTCCCGATGAAAGAAAGAGACAATACATCGTACTTTCCATTTCAACATTGTCAGGAATTGAAATGAACACTCCATCCTGAATAAAAGCCGCGTTCAATGCATTGAAAGGACTGTCCTCAGATTTTGCATTGAATCCAAGTTCATTCGTCACCCTGTTTGATATTAAAGCGTGCGAGAGATTTTCAACTATCACGCCATTTGGTAATGATTGAAGCGAAGATAATTCTTCAGCAAAGAATCCATCAACAAATACTAAAAAATGAGATGAAGATTTATCAATGATGAATTGTTCAATGTCTTTCTTACTGACTGAGGCGAAAATAGATTTCAACGGCAACTTGAAATTTGTCTTAGTAATTTGTGAGACGTTCGTGTATCGCCACTCTTCGTTTCGGTTAGTCGGAAATCCTGTCCTTTCAAATATCTCGAGAGCAGAACGCCGGAGCGTATGAATCGAAGAGTTTGCCTCGCCGTTCAAACTATTTTCAAACTCCTCAAAGTTTGATTTGTACCAATTATGTTGAACCGATTCCGTCATGCGGCAACTGCTTCCTCTTTCACCCAGTCGTACCCCTTCTCTTCAAGTTCAAGCGCAAGATCTTTTCCACCTGAAAGTGTAATCAGTCCGTTCTGTAGGACGTGCACAAAATCAGGGACGATGTAATTGAGCAATCGTTGGTAGTGAGTTACCACAATCGTTGCATTATCAAAACGACGAAGTTTGTTGACTCCATCCGCAACATCCCGAAGCGCATCAATATCAAGCCCGGAATCTGTCTCGTCAAGAATAGCAAGTTTCGGTTCAAGTACCGCCATTTGAAATATTTCGTTTCGTTTTTTCTCACCGCCGGAAAATCCCTCGTTAACAGCACGACTGAGCAAGTTTTCTGTTAGATGAAGAACTTTCAACTTTTCCCGAACAAGTGCGAGAAACTCGACCGCATCAAGCGGTTCAAGTCCTCGATGCTTTCGGATTTCATTCAATCCGGCTTTGAGAAAATACGTGTTGCTGACTCCGGGAATTTCAATCGGATATTGAAACGCGAGAAACATTCCTTCTCTCGCCCGCTCTTCCGGTGCCATCTCTAGAATATTCTTTCCATGGAACAATACTTCGCC
>JACPVN010000200.1 GCA_016191715.1 Ignavibacteriota bacterium
CTCATAACATGCAGCAACGCCGGCAATCGCTGATGCGTTTAATAACGGGTCACTGAAACTGAAATCATCGAACAGTTTCAACGCATCATCAACTTTGCCAGTGGCATAATATGCATTGGCGAGATAAAATCCTGCTAACTCTCCTGAAGGGGAACCGCCATAATTATCAACGATGGCTTTCAAACCCATGACATTTTTTTCCGGGATTCCGTTGATTGCCAGATTGTATTGATTTACATCGCTTGCACCGGCATCGTAGTAAGAGAATATTTTGCCGAGATCGGTTGCGGCTTTTTCGTTGTTTGCATTTCGATTGTTCACATACACGACAATCAATATCGCCAGCACTATAACTCCCGTCGTGACATAACTAACCATATTCTTGTTTTCTTCATACCACATTAAAACTTTGCCGTATGAAGAGACAAGTGCATCTTCTTTTAATTCCTTCTTTGAAATTTTCTTTTTGGGTGTAAGCATTAATTAAATATCCTTGATTTTAATAATTACAGTTTATTTTGGATGGAATTCATATTGCAATCCGCAATTGGCAATCCGAAATCCGAAATGTAAAGTACGCCCGATGCGATTCGAACGCATGACCTTCAGCTTCGGAGGCTGACGCTCTATCCAGCTGAGCTACGGGCGCGGGTTTTGTTGGTGATTGGTTAATTGGTGAGTTGTGATAGTGAATAGTTGTTTGTGATATTGTTGCACTTTTTCAAATTCACACATTAACGAATTAACCAATTAACTAATTTGCAGTGCAAATATACCAAAATATGGGGTGAGTGACAAACAGGCGAACGACAAACCCTAATTATATTTCCATTATTGATGAAATAATTGTTGATATTGCTTGAAACCATGAATCAAATTCCTATTCATTATTCACAAATTAACAACTAACCAATTAACCCTCCACAACTTGAGTTGTCTTTCATCAAAAATTTCAGTATTTTTGTGTGCCTTTTTTCGGCAACCTTTTCAATTTTTTTCAATTTAAGGACTTTTTTAAGTGGCTTTAGCTCAAAGACTTACTCATTCGTTCAGAACGGATGAAATCTCAAAGAAATGGTACATTGTCGACGCTGAGGGGAAAACTCTCGGTCGTGTCGCATCGCGCGTTGCCAGCATTTTGTATGGAAAACATAAACCGCAATTTACTCCTAATGCCGATACAGGCGATTTTGTTGTCATCATTAATGCCGATAAAGTAAGAATCACCGGTAAAAGAGCGGAATTGAAAACTTACTTCCATCATACGCTCTATCCGGGTGGCGCAACGGTTGAGGAATTCAAAAATCTCATTAAAACAAAGCCGGAAAAAGTGTTTATGCACGCTGTGAAAGGAATGATTCCTCACAACCGTCTAGGCGCTCAAGTTATTAAAAAGTTGAAAGTGTATCGTGGAACGGAGCATCCACACAATGCACAACAACCTGAAATTCTCAATTTTTAAGGAGTGGAAATGCACAGTCATCATCACGTTGAAGTAACCGTTGGTCGTCGTAAAACGGCTGTCGCTCGTGTAACGGTGTTAGCCGGAAGCGGGAAAATTATAATTAATAACAAATCTCTCGAACAATTTTTCCCGGTTGATACTCAACAAGCGGAAGTTTTATTACCGTTCGTTGCAACCGAAACAAGCGGACAATACGATGTCAGCGTGAATGTTGACGGCGGCGGAGTCAACGGTCAGGCAGGAGCGATTAAGTTAGCAATTGCAAGAGCGTTAGTAACCAGTAACGAAGAATTTCGTTCAAAACTCCGTACGTTCGGATTATTGACCCGCGACCCGAGAATGGTCGAACGTAAGAAATACGGACAAAAGAAAGCTCGTAAGAGATTCCAATTCTCTAAGAGATAGTTAATTGGTGATTGGTTAATTAGTGATTAGTGATGGCAGATTATTCATCTAAACTGTTTTACTCTTCAAAAAGTATCCGATTAACAATTTAACCAATCACTAATTAACCAATTAACTAAATCATACATACTTCCCGATCAAATCGGCAGTGTCAAATCGAGCGATAGCAAGATGAGATTCCGAAATGAGTTGACGGAAGTAGAAGTCTACAATTCGTAGAAATAACTAAACAATTAACTAGGAGAAATATCAAATGCCACGTGTAGAATTAGCAGACTTGCTCAACGCAGGTTCTCATTTCGGACACCTCACACGCCGTTGGAACCCGAAGATGAAACCTTACATCTTCATGGAACGAAACGGAATTCATATCCTCGACCTCAAAAAAACACAATCGCTTGTTGACGAAGCATGCAACGCGATTGCAAAAATTTCCGCAGACGGAAAACGAATTTTATTCGTCGGGACTAAACAGCAAGCAGGTTCTGTGATTGAAGAAGAAGCAAAGCGTTGCGGACAATTTTATGTTTCTGTCCGTTGGCTTGGCGGAATGTTGACAAACTTCACCACCATCCGCAAGAGCGTAAAACGTCTGACCAACATCGAAAAGATGGAAACAGACGGAACGTATGATAAAATCACAAAGAAAGAAATCCTGACACTCGACAGAGAAAAAGCAAAATTACAGTAGCTAGTTATAGCCACACCATTGGTTGACAACAGTTGATTATCAATTACCCACTAAAATATTAAGTTTCATAGCTCACATTTTCCTTTTGATAGGCCAATACAAGTGATGAAATAAAGACAATTTGTAAGCAACACTCCTATATAATTAATAGTATTTACAATACAATATAGCGAAATGGTCGTTTGCAAATTAAAACAATCATAAGCACAGTGTTAATGATTTAAAACAGAACGCATTGAGCTAATGGAAAGCTAATCAATGCTATTGAAACAATGGTTATTAAAAAAACGCGGAGAATTTGAAGGACAGGAAAATATTGCTGGATTACTTCGTTTTAATTATAATCTTCAAAG
>JACPVN010000201.1 GCA_016191715.1 Ignavibacteriota bacterium
ACGCCGAAACATTTTGCCTATTTGAAAATCTCTGAAGGGTGCGACCGGCCTTGCGCGTTTTGTGCAATTCCATTGATGCGCGGAAAACATCAAAGCAAATCAATCGAACAGATTGGAAGCGAAGCAGAACATCTTGCATCGAACGGAGTGAAAGAACTTATTCTCATTGCTCAGGAAAGTACGTACTACGGACTCGACTTGTACGGTAAACGAACACTTCCACAATTGCTTGAAAAATTGAATGGAGTAAACGGTCTTGAATGGATTCGGTTGATGTATGCGTATCCGTCTCAGTTTCCTCTCGAAATATTAGAAGCGTTCATTGCCAACGAAAAGATTTGCCGGTACTTAGACATGCCCGTTCAACACATTTCGGATTCTGTGTTGAAATCAATGCAACGCGGAATTACATCACGTGCAACGCGTAGTTTGATTGAGACAATTCGAACCAAGATTCCCGACATCGCGCTGAGAACAACAATCATCGTTGGTTATCCAACCGAAACTGAAAGTGATTTTCACGAACTTGTTGAGTTTGTTAAAGTTACAGAGTTTGACCGGCTTGGTGTCTTTACCTATTCACAGGAAGAAGATACATCTGCGTTTCCTCTCGGCGACCCGATTCCCGCCGAAGTCAAGGAGGAACGGAAACGAATCATTATGGAAACTCAAAAAGAAATTTCATTAAGGAAGAACCAAGAATTTGTCGGTAAGCAACTTCGGGTGTTAGTGGATGAAAAGCAAGGGGACGTTTCGATCTGTCGCACAGAACGAGACGCTCCGGAAGTTGATAACTCTGTGATGGTTCATTCTTCAAACGAGTTTGCCATCGGCAACTTTTATGATGTTGACATTATTGATGCGGAGGAATATGATTTGTTTGCAATACCTGCTGGAAAAGAAGTCAGAGTAGAAGAAACTAATGTTCTGCAAAATTCGTTGAGAGAGGAGAAAGTTTTTTGGGTATGAAAAGAGTTTATTGTTTATTGTTTTTAGTTTTTTGTCTGACTTCATTTTCAATTGGGCAGGATAATCGCCCGCACGGGATGATGGAAGCAGACCTACCGCATTTCTTCCTTGATATTTTGAATTTCGCATCGGATAGTGTGGGAGTGAGTCGTGTAGATGTCTATGTACAAGTGCCGCATGAAATGTTATCGTTTGTGAAGTCGGACAACCTGTTTCGTTCAAGGTATGAAGTGACGATTGATGTACTCGATAAAGAGGGAAATCTCGTCAACGAAAAACTTTGGACGGAAGAACTTTCAACGGAAGATTACAAGGAATCTGTCTCGCCGACAACAGGAAAGACGAGCCAGAAAACTTTTTATCTCAAACCGGCTTCGTACGAATTTGTGGTACAAATACGGGACGTGGAAACGCGAAAGTTAAATCAGGTCAAAAGAGCAATCAAGGTCAGAGATTTCTCCGAGAACCTGACGCTTAGTGATGTCATGGTCGTCAAACAATTGAATCAGGAAGGTGAAAAGACAGTTGTAATTCCAAACATCGCCGCAACAATTGGTAGCGCACCGGAAATGATTCCGTTCTTTTTTGAGGTGCGTTCGAAAACACTTCCACTTGAAGCAAAATTTATCCTTACGCTTTCAAGTAAAATTGGTGTTGTCGTACGAACCGACACATTGAAAAAATTGCTGACAAAATCTAAGCAATCGTGTTTCATGAATATTTCGAGCAACGCCTTGTTGGCCGGGGAATATACGCTTGATGTGAAAGCGTACGTTCCCGACAGTTCGGATAGTTCGAAGATGAAGGAAATGAGTTCTGTTTCAAGGTCGCTCAGAGTTCGGATTCAGGGATTGCCTGTTTCTGTCAATGATATTGACCATGCGATTGACCAACTTCAATACGTCGCAGAGAAAGAAGTGATTGAAGAAATGAAAGCAGCAGTCGCTGAACGGAAACGGGATTTGTTTATCGAATTCTGGAAAAAGCGCGACCCGACGAAAGAAACGGAAGTCAACGAGTTGATGCTCGAATATTATCAGCGTGTCGAGTTTGCAAATAAAAATTTCAGCCACTATCAGGAGGGTTGGAAGACGGACAGAGGAAATGTGTATATCGTTTTCGGAGAGCCGAATAACATAGAGCGGCATCCATTCGATATTGATTCGAAACCGTATGAAATTTGGACGTACTTCGAAATGAATCGTGAATTTGTGTTCGTGGATGAAACCGGTTTCGGCGATTACCGCTTGCGTAATCCTATTTGGGATACGTGGCGAACACGCTACCGCTAATTCTTTACTGAAATTTTGTTGTCGTACTGTGAATCAGAAAATATTATTTTTGTTATTGGTCTGCTGGTTGACGGTTGACGGTTATGGACAGGGAATTATCGGCGAAATTGTTATAGAAGGCAATTCGACTCTTTCCGCCTCAGATATTCTTCAACGATTTGATTTAAACGCAGGGGATTTACTTCATCAGGAAATATTAGAGCGGGATATTGATAATCTCATTTCTGAATATGAATCTATCGGTTACCCGTTTGCAAACGTGTCCATCCAAGCAATTGAATCTTACCTTGAACAAAATGAATCAAAACTTAGAATAAAATTGAACATTGAAGAAGGTCAACTTGTTCGAATCAACGAAGTTTACGCGTCAGGAAATAAAGAGACAAAAGAATATGTCATAGTGCGGGAAGC
>JACPVN010000133.1 GCA_016191715.1 Ignavibacteriota bacterium
ACGTGAACTTCATGAGCAATCCGGACGAAGAGACAGCAATTGCACAGTTCGGCACGCACGATAAATACTTCGGCGTTTGCATAATGATGATTACACTTCCCGGCTTACCGATGTTCGGTCACGGGCAAATTGAGGGCTTCACAGAAAAATATGGAATGGAATATCGCCGCGGCTATCACGACGAATATCCGGACGGTCATCTCATCTATCGCCACGAGCAGGAAATTTTTCCACTCCTGAAGATACGTTACCGCTTTGCTGAGGTGGAGAATTTTCAGTTGTATGATTTTACCAACGATGACGGCTCACCGAACGATGATGTGTTTGTGTTCAGCAATCGTTTTGGAGGCGAGCGGGCGTTGGTCATCTACAATAACACGTATGAGCGGGCAAGCGGCGTTGTTAGTCTCACAGGAGCCGCACAACTTGTTGACGGAACGCTCAAACAAACCAAACTGACAGACGCGCTTCATCTTTCATCGCATCTTGATTCGTTTTATATTTTGAAAGATGAGATTACAAAGTTGGAATATCTCAGAGCGGCGAACGAACTCCATGAGCGGGGCATTTCGTTCCGTCTTGATGGATTCAAGTATCATGTCTTTTTGAATTTCAGAGAAGATTTTGCATCGGAGGAAAAACCATATCACCAACTTGCAAAACGGTTGAACGGTAATGGCGTTCCATCCATCGAAGAAGAGTTGGTGCATCTCCGTCTCGAACCGTTGCATGAACTCATCAGAAATCTGCTGACGGAACATACGCTCGCAACTCTGCATTATGGAAGAAAGAAACGGAAAACATCTGTCAAGTCGCTTCGAATGCTTCAGGATAATTTCAACGAGATGCTTAATGTTGCCCGCTCGTTCGACCGGAAGTTTGTAGAAAAAGAAAATCACCCCGAACGGTTAGATGCTATGTATTCTTCGCTACTTGAACTGTCGTACGAAGAAGGTAAGTCAAAGAAGAAAACAAACGAACCGGACGAATTGAAGTTGTTGGCAAAGCAACATCTTGCTTCATCAAACAAAGAGAGTCACAACGGCTGGCATGTTGCCGTCAGTTGGATGAGTTTGCAACACTTAACTAACTTACGCGATACCGGGTCGGATATTTTCGATGATTGGAAATTGGAGCGAATCTTCACGCAGGCATTTTCAAAACTTGAAACACAAAACTCCTTCAGAGATTATGAACTTGTAAAACTGCTCGTTGTATTTTCAAAAGACAAAGAGCAAACCTTCACCCAACGACTCACGAAACTCTTAGACGCACCTCTCGCCGAGCAATTCATCGGCATCAATCAGTGGCAGGATGAATTGTATTTCAGCAAAGAAAAGTTTGAGGAGTTGTTGGATTGGTTAACGATTACAGAAACAGTAACATTGCTTGCAGAAAGAAAAACTTCTTCAGTTCTCAAAGTACAATTGCAAACATTGCTTGAAGAATCAACGGAGATACGAAATCAGGCGGAGAAGGCAGGGTATAGGTTTGAGGAGTTTACGGGATTTTCACTTGCCACGCACCTTGGACTTGAAGAGTGAAGATGTAATTGAAATTACTTTAATTTTTCATCGGGAAGGTGCGTGGCAAGTTTTCAAAATCGAAACGAATACTCAATCCCTAACCCCACCTGATGCGTCTGGTAACTTCCTGCGTCGCTCGTCTCCACAAGATTAGAGTTATTTTCCTCCCAAGAATAATTCAGGGAAACAATGAAGTTCTTCAAAAACAAGTACTCAACTTCGGAAAAGATTTTGTAAAAATTATCTTTTCTACCATAATGATACACATCGGCAAATTTTACGGAAGAGTACGATTGTGCTTCATACACAAAAATTGCTTTCCAGTGCAAAGGTAACTTCGTGAGCGATTTCAAGTTCCATTCGCCGCCAATATTGAACCGATGGGATGAATTTGAAATATCAGCAATATTTGTATCGGAATTGACGCTCCCCTCTGCAATCGCATCGCTGTACTTATAATCAAGATAGAATTTTAATGTTCGATGGAATTTATAACTCGCATCGAATGCGATTACGTGTGCGATGTTATCCCGTTCTGTAAATTCGTGATTGTAGATGGCGGACTCAAGGTCGTATTGTACCGAGAATGAAAACTTTGAACTCAAACTCCCGCCAACTTCGAACGCATAGGAATTCTTTGACAAGGATGCAGGAAGAAACATCGAACGGTAACGCGGGTCAACTATCCGGCTTGAATCGCCATAGTCTTCGTAGTACAGATTTCTTAAATAATATTCAGGTAATGCAGAATAACCGAGAGAGAAATAATATTTTTTGAAGACTGCCTGCCGTACCTCAATTCCAAAGGAAGAATAATTTCTTACCGGACTGTTTGAATACAACGAACGAGCGACTCTCAACCGTAACGAAGTAGGATTGTTCTCAAAGAATTCCCTCGCGACTCCGATTCTGAGTCTGACTGATGTAATCACATCGTTTGATTTGTCTATCTGGTACTGTTCAGTAAGTAATCGTTTTTTTCTTCTGAAATCATTCCTTGCTTTTTTTGTTGTCGCTGTATCAATAGCGTAAGTATAAAAGTTAAGAATGTCATTACCATTATTAAGACGAAACAAGTCTTTCGATGAATAGTCGAGGATGTTATCGTTGAACGATTCAGTAATACTGACCGAACCAAATAGACGGCTTGTAACAGCACTCGAGTCTTCATCTTGTGCGCTCGACTGATGTATCAAACACAAAACAAACAAACACAGAATTACTATGCGATTAATCGGAACCTCTCGCTTCAATAATTTACTCCTCGTTATCTAAATCTGATTGGGGAATGGAGAACTTCAACCCGACTGCCGGCGCTAATGATTCATCCAACTTAAATTTATACGTATGTTCTCCATCCGGCACATCAAAATAAAACGTGTTCGCTTTTCCGGGAATTACGTCTTTCAATTCCTGAAAAATTACGCCGACTGATTTTGTGGTGGAGAGTGGTTTTGTCAACACTTTTTTCTCCCCTTCCCACATAGTCACAGTGAATTTTTGTCCGCCTTTCATTTTTTCATCATAGCATAACCGCGCACTGATTTTCATTCTCGTGGGACCAACAACACGAACCTTCACATTGTGATTATTTGAATGAACATAGTACGTAATCAGTTTTTCCTTTACGATAGCGGTTACTACTTTTTCGTACGCAAGCGCTTCGATGGTGACAAGTTTCTTTTTAATTTTCGACGGGGTGAAGTAAAACTTGAGAGCGGCTTCCCCTGCAGCCGGCTCTTCTAATCGAAAGACATACGTGTGAGTTCCTTCCGGAACATTGATGGAGAACTTCCTGTTCTTCCCTGAAACCAAGTCACTGTTTTTGTATGCAATGGTTGACTTTTCTGTCTGTGTTGTAAACACTTTTACTTCTTCTGAACCTTCGAGCGCACGAACAGTAAATCGTTCGGAGGCGTTGCCTGATTTTGCGAACGCAAGCCTGCTCAGGACTTTCATTTTCCCCGGACCGTCAACTTCGATGGTGATAGTATTTGATTTTGTCAGACGATAATACGTTCGTTCTTTACCGCTCATAAGAAGTTTTACGCTTTCACCCTGGAGCGGTCGTACGGTGATAGTTTTCGCCGCGTACGCTTGTATCGCAATAAGCAACACGACGCACAGTATCAAAATATATTTTTTCATTTTCATGCAATTTCCGTTTTCGTTTGTTGTGAAACAGTCCGTTTCATAAAATAATGTTTGACATCAATCCGGATAAACACAAAGAGAACCACCATCAACACAACTGTCAGAATTACTGTATTCGTAATCGAATATTTGTTTTTGAAGAAGAGCGAACCTTCTCCGAACTCCGGTTCTTTTTCTAAAATTTCCATAGGAAGGTCATAACGTTCAGCAATTTTTTCAACTTGCAATAAATTGATGACGGGAATTCCGTGTTCTGCCATTCGAACGATGACTGCGCGAACGGGAAAGTTTTTAATGGCAAGATGTTGTGTCATGCCAGGAGGAATGAGCCGTGCATTTTGCGAACCGCCAATGGATGCAACACCACCGCCGATATTCACATAACACGCAATCGGTTGACCTTTACTAAGGGTATCATATAAAGCAGAACGTTTCAGAATATTATTTTCTAATGTTGCTTCATCAAGCAATCGAACATTATTCCGTCTGATTGCATCAACAATGAGTTCACGTCCGTCAGGGGAAAGTCCGCGACCATTATCCGCGCCACCCCCAACAGAAGCGGCGGCAGACTTGAACGAAAGAATACCACGTTCGTTCAACACTCGTTCCATATCCAGCCAAGTCAGAGCGGGAAGATTCGCACCCCAATCTGAGGAACCGACTGATGTCATGATGATGGGTTTCAACTCAAGTGCGGCGCACGCGGAAAGAAAAGAAATATTCCAGCCGGGGAATGAGCCGGTCATACCCACAGCAATCGTACTTCCTTTTTTCACTTTTGCTTTAATGAGCATATCAACAAACGCCGCCGCGTAGTTCGGATTCGTTGTGAGAATTTTTGAGGTCACAATACCGCGGTCTGAAGTAATCGGCGTCCGTTCCTGACCAATCAATCCGGTTCGGTACGGGTCATTTTGAATGTCAACTTTTATACCGAGCGTTTGAGAATAACTTTTTATTGCTTCCCGCGCGACAAGCGATAGTTTCGCCGCTTGTAGTTTTTTATCGAAATGCGGTTGACGTTCCAACTGAGCAGTGTGCTCTGCAACATAAAATACCAACAGAGAAAAGAGCGCCAGACCGGCTAACATCACTTCACTTGCTTTACCATCTTTCCATTTCATATTACCCATTCCTCATACAAAAATACTTCACCGCCGGTCGTTATCATCAACACTAAACGGATGAACACGGCAACAATTAACATCGTCGCAATTGTTTTGATTACGCCTTGTCGTTCCATCCAGTTTGCAATCAATCCCGGAATAATCAACCCGATGGTGTGCAATTCAAACGACATAAAGTTTGTTTGGATGATGAGCAGTTCTCTCGATAACCAACCGAAAAGAAATCCTAACAGGATAACCATAACAATCCGTCGTCGTCCGTAAATGAACATGTAGTTAGAGAAAAACTTCAATGTGAGGAACGTAATGAGACTGACTAAGATTGTACCGATGATTCTCAACGGGTGATGAATCATCAGTGCAATATACCCCGGAACGACCATTCCACCGGCAGCAATACCGAGTGTCTCCGAAAAAACAAGACTTAATACTAATCCAATCCCGATGGATTGGAAAACAATTTCGCGACCGGATTCAGTAAGCAATTTCTTTCCCTCGATTTGTAAAGTTCATAACTATTTCTTCTCCAAAACCAACAATATTTCCGATTCCGATGACAATAGATTTTTGTGGCGTTAATGATGCAACATATTGAAAAATTTCTTCGGCGGTCTCTCCGCCTTTATCGGATATTTTCGCTTTGGGAATATCCATCGCAAGCGCCTTGTTGTATAACACGGTCGTAGATTCTCCAGCCAGAATAAAATGGTCAGCACGAATTCTGAATGTTATCAATTCAGCAAGCGCTTCAGTTCGCTGGACTCTATCCTGCCGACTGTTCACGATAACGATAACTTTCTTATCCTCGGCAAAGAAACTTTTCAACATATCCCATATGACGACATATGAATCAGGGTCGTTCGCGGCAAAGCCATTTACAAATTCAATCTCTTTCTCATAGTAATGCAACTTGAATATTCTCAACACACCCGGGTCAGGAATCGCCCGTTGCATGCCTAACAATGCCTGTCCCCGCGGAACACTCAGATGTTCACACACTGCAAGCGCTAACGCGACATTATCTTTATGCTCGAGATAAGAAAATCCCTGCATCATGGAATCCGTAACCTCACTACTTAAGGTTCGAACAGCTTTACTGTTCCGCTCTTCTGCTGTTTCACAAAGAACCGAAAAATATTTTTCTTCTGCTGTGAATATGATGCTGTTTGATGGTGATGTTTTGGAAAGTGAACGGGCAACGTCTTCTACCGTTGGTCCCATATCATCCAAATGGTCTGCCCGAGCGTTTGTAATTACTCCGACCGTTGAACGGACCATCTGTTTTTCCATAATGATTTGATTTGGCGGAAGAACTGCCATACACTCGACAACAAGCGCATCCACATCCATTGAAATTGCTTTGCGAAACACCTTGAGTTGTTCGATAATGTTCGCCCGTCCGACACGCTCAATCGGAGTTTCTGTTCCGTCGGGATAAATGTAACGCGGTTTTGTTCCTGTTGTTTTTCCTAACGTTCGCAAACCGCCTGATTGCAAACCGCCAGTAATCAATCTCGTAACTGAAGATTTCCCGCGGGTTCCATTGATAAGTATTCGAATCGGAACTTTATCAATATTTTGTTGGTGACGTCGGAATTCCCAGAATCCGTACACTGCAAGAAATACAATGAGTAATGCGACTGCGATCATTGTACGACTACTTCACTAACGTTAATTGTTTGGAATCTCTGAAGAGTAAAAATCCGCTTTCCACATCGAATGCATGAAGACGATAGAAATAGACTCCGCTCGGCAACGATTTTGCATCGAACGATTGAATATGTTCACCTGCCGTGAGTTTTTGCTGAACAAGTTGAGCAACTTCTTCTCCCAGAATATTATGGACAGTCATATAGACAAGCGCATCTTGAGGAAGATTGTATTGAATCGTCGTCGTCGGGTTAAACGGATTCGGATAGTTCTGACTCAACGAAAATTTCGTCGCCTTATAAATCTGTTCCTGTGCATTGAGAAGCAACTTCAGGGCTTGCTCTGTTTCAGATTTCAGCATGACAAATCCATCAGAACGGAGATTCAGTGGTTGAACATTGGTGGCAATTCCCCGAAATAATAGAGTTGAGTTCATGAACGTAGTGCTTCCTTTCCATGATACAGTGACAGGATATTCCGCATTGCGGATGTGAATAATAAATTCTTTTGTGTTTTTGTTTTCTTGATTGATGAATTCAACAGCACGCTGAGATGCGAACCGAACATCGAACACATTGCTTGGCGGAACCGGTGGTAATTCAAAACCATCCGTTGTTGATGCGTCATGTAATTGTTGCAATGACAATGAGCGCGTTCTTCCCTTTGAGTCTGTAAACTGTAACTGTACGCCTTCTTTGCTTTCCCTGTTTGATTCGATAACTCTTTGAGAGTTTTTCCCAAAAAGACCGTTCCCCAACATGACTAGTCCGGCTTGGTCAAGTTTCACCCAATACGCTTTGCCGGGTTTCAATGTATCTTCAGCAAAGTAACCAGCTGATTGTGAGAAGCCATAAAAACTTGATACAATCACAGCAGGAGCAACAGGTACGATTTGAGAAATCAACAACGGAGAAGAAACTCCGCCTACTAAATTCCATCGTGCGTTGACCTCGATTGTGTCGGAAGTAATAACAGAGCCGCCAATCGGTAATTGGTCTATGTCAGAAAATTTCATCCAATATCCTGCCCCGTTTTGTAACGTATCTTTCGGAACGTAGCCGTTTTGATACGAGAACGCTTGAGAAATCGCTGTTGGATACACTGACGTCTTTTTCAGGTCATTCAATCCAACGGGAACTGAAACGAGATTCCATCCTTCTTCAACCTGCACATTTGTAATGATTGAACCTATCGTGTCTAACACCGTAATCGTCACATTTTCACTATCAGCCATCACTCCATCCGACGCAATAAACACCAGAAAATAATTCCCGATGTCCGAATACGTCGGCGACCATGAAAAATTTCCCGTCCCGTTCCCATTATCAACAAAGGATGCGGAAGATGGTTTATTGAGAACACTAAATGTCGGAGTTAGTAAATCAGGGTCTGATGCATTTATTCCGAAAGTGAGTGTTTCATTAAACAAAAGAGACTTGTTACTAATCGCCGATAAAACAGGCTGGCGATTTATGATAGTAATGACCACTTGTTCGGAATCTACAAGCGAACCATCTGATGTTTTGAATGTGAGATAGTATGTTCCATGTTGCGCGTACGTCGGAGTCCATCGAAACGAACCATTTCCGTTTCCACTATCAATGAATGTTGCACCAGATGGTAATCCTGTAACCGTGAGAGCCGGCATCGTTCCGTTTCCATCTGTAGATGCAATGTTCAATGAAAGAGTTTGAGTTACAAGAAGTGATTGATTTCCAATTGTTGATAACACAGGCGCTTGGTTGACGAATGAATATGTTGTGCGAAAAATTCCTGTCGAACCAGTACCGACATAGACATTGATTGGATTCGCATTGTCACATTCGAGAACATAAATTTCTAAATCCGTAAGCCCATCGTTCATCGGCAACCAATGACTGCCGCTATCTGCGCTGACAAACACACCGCTTCCAAACGTTGCCGCAAACACTATTCTTCTATCATTCGGATGCCGGATAATCGAACGAACTGAATTGACTGAAGCAATCTTTGAAAGCAATATCCAACTCGCGCCGGCATTAAAACTCTTATACACTCTTCCGCTATCCGAACCGACATACACGATGTTTGAATTTCCGGCGTCAACCGTAATCGTTCTGATAAATTTATCTTGCAATAACAATCCATTTGCATCGGTGATGTTTGTCCAATTGTTTCCTCCGTCAGTTGTTTTGTAAAGATAATTCAAATCCGTTCCTGCATAAATAACATTCGGATTTGTTTTGTCAATTGCCATCGAACGAATTGAAGTGCTGAACGGAATTCCCGAATTCACTTCGGTCCACGATGCACCGCTGTTTGATGTTGTAAACACACCGTTTCCTGTTCCAGCATAGATAATGTTTGAATTGGTTGGATGAGCAACAACGGCGCGAACATACTTATTTATCACCATCGAATCGGTAATAATCCAGTTTTCCCCGCCATCCGTACTTTTGAAAACTCCCGTACCGTACAATCCTGAATAAAGAACCAAAACATTATTGGTTGTTGCGAGTGACGTTACTGAGTTTGAACTCGTTAAGGTTGTCGCAGTATTCCAGGTCGCCGCATGGTTAGAAGAAAGCCAGATCCCATCACCGAAACCGTTTGCCAGTACGACATTTCCGTTCGTGATAACTTTAATGTCACGCGCAGAAACTCCCATCATTCCATTATTCTGCGGTTGCCATGTTTTTCCGGAGTCAATACTTTGGTAAACTCCTTCCCCTTCGGTCGCTAATAAAAGTTTTGCTTCATTAACGTTATCAAGGTGGATATCATTTATGTATGCTTTCGTGCCGGGAACTCCTGTTCCTTTGGGCCAACCCTGTGAAACATCGCCGAGTGAACGGAGATAAAAATCCCCGGCAGAATCTGTTCCTGCATAACGAAATGCAGTTCCGAATGCGACGGCACTTGTACTTTTGTCCACTATCGGATTGGTTGTTCCGCCGCCGTTAATTTCTGTCCAGTTCAATCCGTAGTTTGTTGATTTGTACACACCCTTTGAGGCTGTTCCGATAATGAGACTGTAATCAGGGTAATGTCTTGAAAGTGCGATGGACATGACCGAACTTCTGATACCGATATTTCTTTGGACTTGTGTCCAGGTTAATCCGCCATCTCTACTTTTGAAAAGCGCGCCTCCTGTTGCAACATCAAGAATTGAACCACCGACATACAGTGAGTCCGGTCCATGGACTTCAACAGCACGTAAGTGTGTCATCGTCATTCCTGAAACAGGGTCGCTCACAATGTGGTTTGTCCACGTCGCGCCCATGTCGGTTGATTTATAGAGATTCGCACCGTACGTTACAGCATAGATGACTCCCCTGGTAACATCATACGCAATATCTCTGACAGAATTGGGAGTGGTAACGGCAAGTGTCCAGTTTGTACCTCCATTTGTTGATTTGAATACACCATCATTTGTACCAACATAGACAATGCTATCCGACGTAGCAAATATTGAACGAGCATACGTATTGATAATTCCCTGAGAACGGTTTATCCACGACGCGCCTCCGTCTGTACTTTTATACACGCCGGAACCAAACGCTGCGGCAAATAAAATATTTCCGTTGACCGGTGATTGAACAACTGCTCGAATATTTTTATGAGTAGGTCCGCTTCCTGTCCACGACTGCGAATGGAGAGAAAAACTTATTGTGAAAAGAAGAACCGCCATGAACGCGCTTCTTCTCTTGTTGTATTGTAGAAGAGAAAGCATCACTATTACCCGTAACTGAAAAAAAGAACTACTTTTGTTATGATTGTTAAAATAGTCAACAAAAGATGCTTTTAAATATACTGAACATCTTTTGGTTTCCATAAACTATTCAAAGCATGTGCCAGCAAATTGTTGGATTTGTAGAAGTATAAACATGGCATTTAACAGATTTGTTGAAAGGCGGTCGTGAACGTGTGGCACTGAGGTCACACATCAGTCTCTTGAAGACAGAAATGTGTGGAATTGATTACACAAAAATACTAATAACCGATGGCAATCCCTCCTTCTCGCTTATCGGCGCCACTCCAGTACCAACCAGTGAGGGGATCTCTGAATAACGCTTCTACTTGAGCCAACGAGTATGGGGGCAACATCAGGTTATGACCTTTCGCTCGTAGATTTTCTATAACATCCTTTGGTAAAGCGTACGGTTCGAGCATGAGCGAGTCTGGATACAGTTGATGATGAAAACGCGACTCATTCACTGCCCGTTCAATACTCATTTTGAAGTCTATGACATTTACAATTGTTTGAAACACCGATGTAATAATTCTTGGCCCGCCGCGTGCGCCGAGTGCAAGATAAGGGACACTGTCTTTCACAACAATCGTTGGCGTCATCGCGCTGACAGGTCGTTTTCCCGGTACGATTGAATTCTTTTCTGTTCCGACAAGTCCATATAAATTTGCAACACCGGGCTTCGCAGTAAAATCATCCATGATGTCATTCAATAAAAATCCAGCCCCCGCAACAGTTACTTTGCTTCCGAACAAATCATTTTGCGTGTAAGTTACGCTTACAACATTTCCTTCATCATCTGCAACAACAAAGTGCGTCGTATTATTGCCTTCTTTTGTTTGAAAAATTCCATGCTTGATTTTTTCCGCCGTAGTTGCTTTCACTGAGTCAATTTCAAATTTCAATTGAGAAAGATAGGATTGCGAAAGAAGTCGCTCGGTCGGAACAGAAACAAAAAGCGGATCAGCCGCGAATTCGTAGCGGTCGGCAAATGCACGCTTCATTGCCTCTGTCATCAAATGCACTGAACGGGAAGATTGGAATTCTGTCGAGTCAAGTGCGAAACTTTCTAAAATGTTCAACATCTGAATTAAAGCAATTCCACCGGAACTTGGGGGTGGTACGGAAAGAATTTTATACCCGCGGTACATTCCTTCGACCGGCTGACGAATTTCCACTTTGTAATTTTTCAAATCTTCAAGCGTGATGATTCCACCGCCACGTTTCATTTCATCAACAAGAAGTTTTGCAGTGTTGCCACGATAAAAATCGCCGCTCCCGAATTTCTGAATGCGTTTCAAGGTTGCCGCTAATTCAGGTTGACGGAACGTATCACCTTCAATCAATAACTTCCCTTTCGGTGCAAAGTTGTTCGCTGTTGAAGGAAATTGAAGCATCGCATCCTTGTACCATTCTAAATTTGATTCAAGTCGTCGGTCAACAATAAACCCTCGTTCAGCAAGTTTGATTGCCGGTTTGATGACATCCTTCAGTTGTTTCTTCCCGAAAAGTTCCAACGCTTTGGAAAATCCTGCAACCGTTCCCGGCACTCCGACAGAAAGATGTCCGTTGATACTTTTCTCCGTGACATTTCCTGAATCATCAAGGAACATATTGCGTGTTGATTGTGCGGGCGCTATCTCTCTGAAGTCAATGACCGTTGCATTTCCATCTTTCGTTCTGATGAGCATGAATCCGCCGCCACCAATGTTGCCTGCCTCAGGAAATACAACGGCGAGCGCGTATCCGACAGCAACTGCGGCATCAATTGCATTTCCTCCTCGTTTCAAAATTTCAATTCCCGCTTCCGATGAGTGTTGATGTGCGGAGACAACCATTGCATGTTTTCCTCGAACAGCGGCAAAACTGCTGAGAGAAAGAAATCCTGCAACAATCAAACAAAATATTTTTCGATGTTTCATTCCGTTGAAAAAATAGAAAAAGAAAAACGCGTAACAGTTGGTGCGAAAAATAAATCGCCTGTTACGCGTTTCAAATGGTGAGCAAACAAGTTAGAAGGGTAAGTCGTCTTTTACCGGTGGAGGTGGTGCGTTTGAATCATCGAGTGGGGGTGGAGTTGGTGAGGAACTTCCACCGCCTGCATCTCCGCCTTTCGAATCAAGCATCATCATGTTATCCGCAACTATTTCTGTCGCGTAACGTTTCACGCCTGTATTCTTATCATCCCATGAACGCGTTTGAATTTTTCCTTCAAGAAAAACTTTGCTTCCTTTCTTGAGATATTGACCACAAATCTCAGCAAGTTTCCGCCAAGCGACGATGTTGTGCCATTCAGTTTTTTCCTGAAGATTGCCACTCTCATCTTTCCATCGTTCATTGGTTGCAATGGAAAATTTTGCAACTGCAATTCCCGACGCAGTGTAACTAACCTCAGGGTCCTTTCCTAAATAACCAATAAGTGTAGCTCTGTTTAATGAATTATATGACATTGGATTTCTCCCAATTAGTTTTTGTTTGTTGATTTAAGTTTTGACAAAGATAGCAGTTTCATCAGAATTTGTCAAGCAAAAAGTGAAAAATTTTGAACTTATTTTTCATTTTCTTCAATGAACAATTTCTCCTTCCCATACTCATACAATCCCTTTTTTGTCAGCACGAAAACATTCTCTTTTGTAAAAACTGCGTCAATTGCTTCACAAAGAACGTTTTTTATGCTTTTCATAAACGAACTGTCCACGTCAATCTTCCCGAATGATTTGAAACGGCAACTATCAACCACGACAAGATTTTCATCAGAAAGGCCAATCGCTTGATGATGAGCAAACATACGTTCAGGATAGGATTGAACGTAGTTCCCGAAAATATCAAACACAACTATTGAGTTCCCATCAAGAACATACACTTTATCATCGGAAGTGATTCTAATCTTTTGGGGATTTTGCAGACGACCTTTCCCCGCATCAATCCCGCCAAAAGTTCTTTCAACCTCATCACCTTTCAGTTTGATGATGCGTATGTTTTCTCCGTCAACAATATACAGAGCGCCAAATCTATCAACCGCAATACTCTTTGGATAACCAAATCGCTTGGTTTGATTTTCTTCATCGCGCAAACTCAGCGAGGAAATGTAGTTAAGATTTCTATCGAATCGCTGAACGCGGTGGTTACCATAGTCAGCAACATAAATATCAAGTCCGTTTGATGTGAAAACGTCAGAAGGTTTATCAAATGATTCAACACTCCAACCATGCCCGCCTATTTTTTGAAGAAGATTTCCTTGACTTGAGAATTTGTACACTTCACTCGTGCCTCTATCAAGCACATAAATATTTCCTGACGGGTCTATTGTCAGCGCAACTGCTTCCTGAAATGTTCTATCGAAAAGATTCTCTTTATTGGAACTCTTCTGCGAAAGAATTACGCCGTGGCACCAAATCAATCCAACACTAAAACAAAACAATATTTGAAATAACTTCTTCACGCTTGAATCACTAATTAACAATTCACCGTTCACTATTCACTATTCACTATTTACGACTCACAACTCACCAATCACTAAAGCGAAACCATCTTCACACCGGAAACTCCGTCAATCCCCCCAATTTGTTTTATGACTTCGGGTGGAACCGGGGAATCAATGTTCATAATCGTCAGTGCTTGCTTCCCCTGCTCGAATCTCCCGAGCGAAACTCCCGCGATGTTAATGTTTGCGCCTGCAAGAATAGCGCCGACTGCCGCCAACATTCCCGGCTTGTCATCGTTGTAGTAAATCAGCAAATGTCCTTCCGGTTTGATTTCAAAATAGAAGCCATCCACTTTTACAATTCTCATATTTTTACCGAAGACGGTTCCTGCAAAACTTCGTTTCTCCTTGTCAGTCTCATACGAAACGGTCAACAACTGATTGTAAATTTCGTGGTCTTCTTCCCGGCTAAGTTGCACATTCAAACCACGTTCTTTAGCAATCAGCGGTGCGTTCAAATAGTTCACCGGCTCTGCGAGCATTGCCTCCATAAATCCTTTGAGCATTGCCGCGGTGAGTGCGTTACCCGATTCACTCAACATCGTTCCGTTGGTTTGAAGTTTCAACGAATACATTTTTCCCTGCATGAGTTGCGCCGTTAGTTTTCCCATCTTCTCGGCAAGTAAGAGAAATGGTTGCAACTCCGTACTCATCGTCTGACGGAAAATATCGGCATTCACACTTCCAACAATATCTTTTCCCTTCAGCACGTCAGAAACCTGATGTGCAATTTCGAGTGCGACTTTTTCCTGTGCATCTTCTGTTGAAGCGCCGAGATGTGGTGTCACAACAACTTTCGGATGCTTCACTAACAAACTTTCAGTTGGGGGTTCCTGTTCATACACATCGAGAGCGGCGCCGGCAACAATACCGGCATTCAGCGCATCAAGCAGTGCTTGCTAGTTGATGATTCCGCCGCGAGCACAGTTAATGATGCGAGCGCCTTTTTTGCACATTGCCAACGCGCGAACATCTATCAGGTTTCTGGTTTCGTTCGTCAACGGAGTGTGAACCGTTATAAAATCTGAACGGCGAAGGAGCGTGTCAAGGTCGAGTAGTTCGATTCCCATTTTTGCAGCAATATCAGGCGCAAGTACCGGGTCGAACGCAATCACTTTCATCTCGAAACCAAGGCAACGTTTTGCAACTTCTTTCCCGACTTTCCCAAGCCCGACAACACCAAGCGTTTTTCCGCACAACTCAACGCCAACATATTTCTTCCGTTCCCACTTTCCTTCTTTCATGCTTTGATGCGCTTGCGGAATGTTACGCGCAAGAGCCATCAACAAAGAAATTGCATGTTCAGCAGTCGAAACCGTGTTGCCACCGGGAACATTGAGAACGATAATACCTTTCCGTGTTGCGGCGTTGATATCAATATTATCAACACCAGTTCCTGCACGCCCAATCACCTTCATGGTTGATGCGTTCGCAAGAACATCGGCAGTTACTTTCGTTGCGCTTCGAACTACCAATGCAGAATAATTTCCAATTGAGTGTTTCAGTTCATCCGCAGTCATCGTCGGTTTGAAATCAACCTCAAATCCTTCCGCCTTGAGGATTTCTACACACTGCTGTTCGATTGGTTCCGAGATTAAGATTTTCATTTTCAATTCCTAAACATAATAATCTGTTTCTCCGTCTCTTTGTGGTTTAATATTCTACCACAGAGTCACTGAGTTGATAATAAAACTTTCTGTGCCGCCTGAATTCCTGCCCCAACCTCAAACCCGAAACCGCAAACCTTTAACGTCATTTCCAATACGGAAATAACTGAAAGTACATCAAAATCATCATAATAGCCGAGATGAGAGATACGGAAGATTTTTCCTTTCATCTCACCTTGCCCGCCAGCAAGCGTAAAGCCGTATTTTCCTTTAATGATTTTTGTAAACTGCTTCTCATCAATTCTGTCGGGGAAACAAACTGCCGTCAGTGCATTCGATGGCGATTCGGCAAACAACTTCAGTCCTATCGCCTTGCAACCTTCCCGCACGGCATCCGCAAGCCGTTGATGACGCGCCCAAACATTTTCAATTCCTTCGTCGCGAATCATTTGCAAAGCAACATCAACTCCGATGATGAGCGAAACAGCGGGAGTCCAAGGCGTTCCTTCTCCGGTAATTGCTTTCTTCGCTTTCTTCAAACTGAAATAAAATTTCGGCAGTTTCGATTCGTCAACTGCTTTCCATGCCCGCTCGCTAACGGCAATAAATGCAAGTCCCGGAGGAATCATCAATCCTTTTTGTGAACCGGTGAGAACCATATCAAGTCCCCACTCATCCATCTTCATTTCAAGCGAGCCGACGGAGGTAATCCCATCAACCACGACCAACGCGTTGGAGGTTGCACGAATTTTCTCTGC